>JANQZX010000001.1:0-2813 GCA_030728245.1 Saprospiraceae bacterium
TCGACCGTCATTTTTCCAAAAAGAACATGACTTTCTTCGTCAAGAAAAATACTATAATCACTAATACCATGATCCTTTAAAAGTATTTTTAATTCGGGCCAAATGAGATCGTGCCTTTTCTTATATTCCTCGGCATAACCTGCGCATAAAATCATTTTAAATGCTAAAACTTCCATAACCGCTGAATTTATGAGTATCTAACTAATGCTTTTAATACCCTGGTCGAAAGCTCACCTTCACAAGCGTCTAAATAATCCTGATAGGAAACAGGAATTAATCGAAGATCAATATTTGCGCCAGAACCATTAACTTTTTCTATTTGTACCCACCAACGACCACTTCGATTACTCTTCCAAAAAGTTAGTAATCCGTGATGTTCTTTAACTTCAACTAAGTATTCTACCATACCGTCAAAATTTACAGGAAAATCACCTTTTTTATTGTTGAACCCATCTAACAAATACCATATTATCTGTGCCAGGGCCTGCGCATCTACCTGATTATTTGTATTTTTAAAATCAAAACCTGATATACTAAATCCTTTTAAAGTATCACTTAAACCAGCATACCTTGAAAGTTGACAAATTTCTTCCAGGAAAAAACCACTTGGACTTTTGGGTATTTGGCTTGGAAAATCAGGGTATTTGAGTGCTGACATTTCTAGAATACAAATATCAGCATGTCGTATAGATGGCTCTAATTCTTGTAAATTTTGCTTAGCTTGCCCCAGTCTGTGTAACGAAATTCCTTTTTCCTCACTGTATAAAAAACCACTTGAGGGCACTAAATGTGATTGGACGCCAATGATATGTCCCCTTTCGGAAGTTTCATCAAGACCTGACAAAAAAGAATCTAAATAGGGGAACTCTGAGGCTGATTGAAATGGAAAACACCTGAAACGGTCATCCATTATTGTTAGATGCAAATTGGGTTGAACATTATGCAATGCCTGAATAAATGATTTATTTAGAGAACTATCATTGGTAACCAAAATAGGAAAAACGCCGGAATTAAAAATTTCTTCAAAAAGGGGTAATATAATTGACTCATTTGTTTTTCTCAAAACACCCAAATCTAAAAAATCAAAGTCATCCTGAAAACACTTAAAAGAATACAGCGCATCTCTCATCACTGTCATTGCTGGGATATCACAGGTAATTAAAGTTACGGGGAAACTGTGCCAGGCAGGTAGTTCAAATCCAGTAGTATAAAAAGAGGTCTTTGATCCTAATTGCCAGGGTGAAGAATAATTAGACCAAAGGTTGTCCAATGGTAAAGGTTTTAACCAATTTTCAAGCATAAATAAATTTAATTGTTATCCAATATAATTAAATTTCTACTAATGTTTCTAATTTCATTCCCCTGGAACCTTTTATAAGAAGTAATGAAGTAGAAAATGGTAAAGAATCAAAATAATTTTTTGCCTCTGTAGCTGTATTAAAATGAACCCATTTTTTTTCTGATGCAACCTGTTCAAAATTTTTACCTATTAAAATAACCTGGCTTAAAGAAGGATTGTCAGCAAAATCAGCTATTTTTTTATGTTCAAAAGGAGCTTCATCCCCCAGTTCGAACATATCTCCTAAAATAGCTATTTTATTTAAATGAGGGATGGAGAATAAATTATTTAATGCGGCTTCCATACTTGAGGGATTGGCATTGTAGGCATCTAAAATGATTTTACCTCCCTTGTAACTAATATATTGGGAACGATTTTGCGATGGCACATAGTTTTCTAAAGCCATTTTAACTTTATCACCGGGAACTTTAAAATATTTTCCAACGGCGATAGCTGACATTATATTTCCTAAGTTATAATTACCTGTCAAGTGAGTTTGTGCTGATAAATAATCGCCATTTTCTGATAGAAAAGCTACCCGAAGGAATTCTTGAGTGGGTAAATTTTCAATTTCATTTAGCGCATTATTTGGATCTGGCTGATCTGAAAGAGTATAAATTATCTTCTTTTTATTATCCAATGACAAAGAAACCAAAGTTTCATCCATTTGATTAAGAAAAATACAACCATCCTTCAAATACTTGAAAAGTTCAGATTTACCCATTTTAACTCCTTCTACACCCCCAAAACCTTCCAGATGAGCCTTGCCTATATTGGTAATCAAACCATGTGTAGGTTCTGCAATATGACACAGGTCATTTATTTCCCCCTGGTGATTAGCTCCCATTTCTATAACGGCAATTTCTGTATTTAAAGGCATAGCCAATAAAGTGAGAGGAACCCCAATATGGTTGTTTAAATTACCTTTGGTAAAGTGCGTGGGATAATGAATATTTAAAACAGCGGCAATCAGTTCTTTAGTAGTCGTTTTCCCATTACTTCCCGTAATGGCAATAATGGGAATAGAAAATTGTTTTCTATGTAAGTTTGCAAGTCTCTGCAAAGTATCTAAAACATCCAAAACTTTAAATAAATCCGGATGGTCAGGTAAATTCTGATCATCTGCAACAGCCAGGATAGCTCCGTTTTGTAATGATTGTAGGGCGTATTGATTACCGTCAAAATTTTCTCCCTTTAACGCAAAAAAGATGTCACCTTTTTTGACATTCCTTGAATCAGTAGAAATTCCGCAACCTGAAAGGAACAACTGATAAAGTGATTGTAGATCCATAATCGTCAAATAAAGAAGGGATATAGTAAACTACATCCCTTCTTTTTACATTTTAATACAAAATTATCTTCTTACCGGTCTTTTACTTTTTACTTGGAAAGTATTTCCGTCGGGTGCATTATTTCCAGTTGCACCACCCAATCTGTTCATCGCACATCTAAAACCGATCGCACGACTCGTTTG
>JANQZX010000001.1:2913-10850 GCA_030728245.1 Saprospiraceae bacterium
AATTTACTTCCTCTGAAAGGATTTAAATCATGGTTTTCTTCGTCTCTTAAAGCACTACTCGTCATAGGACGATAAACATCCATAACCCATTCATTTACATTACCTGACATATTGTAAAGTCCGAAATCATTTGGTAGATAAGCTCTGACTGGACCAGGACCTGCAGCATTATCATTTAGCTTTCCAGCGATACCCATATAATCACCAGAACCTTTTTTAAAGTTAGCCAAAATAGCACCTTGATACTTATCTCTTTTTTGATATCTAACTGTGTTACCGCTCCAAGAATAGGTTCTACCCGATGAAATGTTCTCATCTCCAGGAACAAGATTACCTTTCATGGCATAAGCAGCATATTCCCATTCAGCCTCTGTAGGAAGTCTGTAACCAGGCAATAAGATACCATCTTCAATTCTTACTGGTCTTGACTCACCCGTTGCTAAATCCTTAACATTTTTACGAACATTTCCTTCGTATTGCCCTACGAGATAAGAGCCTGTATTAAAATTGTCCTGATCCTTTTGTTCTAAATTAGGATTAAGTACTCCCTGACGAATAAGCCTGGTTTCGTTAACACGGTCTGTCCTCCATTTACAGAATTCAGTAGCCTGCACATGAGAAACACCTACAACAGGATAATCATCATAAGAAGGATAGCGGAAATACTGTTCAGCCATGGGCTCATTATAAGACAATTCATCTAGCCAAACCAGCGTATCAGGCAAGGCATCCACTAAGACCTCAGGATATGTTCCACCAAATGTTCTTCCTAACCATTCTGTGTAGAAACGATATTCCCTATTAGAAACCTCTGTTTCATCCATATAAAAAGAAGTAACGGTAACTCTCCTTGGAACAGCATTCCATTCGTACATTACATCTTCCTGGCTAAGACCCATTGTAAAAGTACCTCCTTCGACTAATACTAAATTAGGACCAGTATCTTGGCCTTTGTAATCAACTTTTTCGTAACCACCCCATTTTGGATCATTATATGACCAACCAGTAGTTTCTGACACTGTTTTTGAAGATTTACTACAAGACGGTGTCAGGAGGACGCCTGAAGCACAGGCTAAAATTAACAGAAATGAACGATTCATTATATTCAATGTATTCATGGTTTTCAACTTAACGGCAAGAAACAATCATTTATTTTAAAAAAAAATAATATTCAAAAAATAAATTATGCAAAAGTAACAAACCTTTTTTGGAATTAGTTATTAAAACGAAAGCAATTTAGCGTTTTTTGCGCTGATTTCTTTGAAATATAGTTTTGAGCCTCCGAAAATCTTAATGAAAGAGTTATTTCGTGACTACCCAGGGTTCGTTGTAAACCTTTACCATCAATAGGAATTTCTGCAGTATATAATATTTTGTAAATACCTTTTTTAAACCCAAATCCAACGATACTTTCAATAGGCTGAATACCACCAAAACGAGCCCAAACCCCAGTAATGAGTTGTCCAAGATGATAAGAACTCCCTAATTGAATAATTTTACTTTGGTTACTTGACAAATAAAGTAACATCGGCGACAAATAAACCGGACCTTTTCCGATGCCCCTGCCTGACACAGGAAAATCGAAGCCCGACTGCAAACTGAAAGTCATAGGGCGCCCCGTTTCAAGAATACTGGTATTAAAAAAAGTTTGATTAAACCTATTTAAATGCTTTAAGCTCAATCCCAAATACCCATTATCTCTAAATATTAGAATACCTGTTCCAAGGTCCAATTCCATCCTACTTAACGTTGACGGGGAGCTCTCTGTCACTGAGAGTGAAGGATTTAAACCTTTAAACGGATCAATCTGGTCCTCAAAATATAATTTACTCCAATTTAATTGCACCTGATTGACCCCAGCTTCCAATCCAAATCTTATAAACCATTCTTTATTCACACGCAATTGGTATGCATATAATGTGGCTATCTGGTGCGTTCTTAATACTCCATTTCCAGCATCATCAGTCAAAAGTCTGAGCCCGAATCCACTATTTAATGCAGTAGAATAATTTTCAAAAGAAATTTGAGCCGTTTTATATGGCGATGGCCAATTCACCCAGTTTGTTCTAAATTGAGTATTAATTCGAACACCTTCATTAACACCTGAAAAAGCGGGATTTATCGTTAATGGATTAGAAAAATATTGAGTAAACAAAGGATCCTGCGCAATTAGCGAAGTGGAGGCTAAACTGAAACTTAAGGATAGCCAAAACCAACGATAAAAAAAATGTGATCGCATAAATCCTTTTATTTGCATAATTAACGAAAAATAACCTAAAAACAGATAATTTGCCTCGCTATTTGAAAATAAAATAATAAGTTTTTAAAAAAGTTTTAAGGCAGCTAAATACATTTTGGTCATATCTTTGCGATGTAGATGGATAAAACAATGATGAAACGAATCGTTTTTTTTTTAATAACTCTTTCAGTCTTGCAAATAAAGGCTCAGTCTGTAACTATCCCTTTTAATCCGGAATGGTTGCAAAGTAAAAATATTACTCTTGACAGAGCCAATATAGAATTATTGAAATTTAAGGGAGCTTTATATGACGACTCTCATCCGGGTCTGCCTGTTTTTTTAACGGTATTTCCCACTGATAAAAATGATGGACGAATAAGTATAGAAGAAATTATTTCAGAACCTATTTCCTGGAATTATTGGCAAGAAAAGGAACATGAAAAATTCAACGAAATACAGTTATCAGCTTCCATTGAAAAGGAAGGAAATAATTATATTGCTAAAATAATTCTTATACCCCTTTTTAAAAAGTCAGGTCAATGGCATAAGATAACAAGTGCCAGGATAGTATTTTCACCTTTTAATAAGACAGAAACAAACCTTAGAAATACAAATTTCAAACAAGAAAGTGTACTAAAATCTGGAAATATCTTTCAATTGTCGATTCCGCAAAAAGGTGTTTATCAAATTAAAACAGATTTTATTCGGTCTCAACTTAAACTTGACCCGGCAATTATTGATCCAAGACAAATTAAACTCTATGCAGGACAACCCGGAATGCTTCCTTTTGCGGTAAACATTCCCAATATTGATGATTTAGAGGAAATCCCAATCAAAGTTTTTGGTGAGGAGGATGGCAAATGGGATGCAAACGACTATATTGTATTTTATGCAGAAGGTGCAAATTCCTGGATTGAAGATGCTGAAAAACAAATCTTTACTTTTCAAAATAACTTTTTTTCAAACACCCAGTTTCTGTATTTGATTGTAAGTCCACAAAATGGAAAAAGAATTATAAATCAAAAAAAAGTAAATGATCCGCCCGAATTTTCAAAAGAATCAGATCAGTATAATGTATTAGAAGAAGAGAAAACCAATTTATTGGAAGCATGGGAATCTGCTGAAGGATCAGGAAATGAATGGTATGGAGACTTATTTAAAAATGTAAGGGAATATAAGTATAATAATGTTTTTACTTTTCCGGGAATCATTCCTACCTTTCAAACGAAGGTAAATGCCGCAATGGTGGTACGTTCTTTAGAATCTTCAAGTTTTAACCTGACCATAAATGATAAAACCTTACGCAGCAATATGGCTCAACCTGTGAGTAGGCTTGATGGTGAATTTGCTAATATTGAAGACTACGTTCGTCTGGCAGAACTAAATGGAGTAATTAATGTGAGTGATGAAAGAATTAATTTGACCATTAACTATCCGTTCCCTAATGGACCTTCCGACGGGAGCCAGGGTTGGCTCGATTTTGTTGAAATTAACACCCGTTGCACCAATCGCTGGAATAACACGCCTCTTTATTTAAGTGACTGGAATTCGCTAAAAGAAAGTATTTCTGGATTTAGTATAGAAAATACAACCTCTGATTTTCAAATCTGGGATATTTCCAAGGCCTTTGATATATCTGCTGTGGAGGGAAATATAAGCAATGCCACTTTGAAATTTTCCTATATGTCAGGTGGAAAGTTAAAGAAATTTGTTGCATTTAAACCTGACAACACTTTACCCATACCCGTTTTTATTTCCAAAATCGCCAATCAAAATATTCATGCCTCAACTTCAGTTGACATGGTAATTATTTGTCCTTCAGCCTTTGAAAAAGCAGCCACCCGACTTGCTGAACATCGAATAAAACATAGTAATTTAAAGGTTACCGTGCACACTGTTGAGGCTATTTATAATGAATTCAGTAGCGGAAAACCCGATCCAACAGCTATTCGTAACTTTGCAAGAATGATTTACCAAAGGGGAAATCAATTACAGTATATATTACTCATGGGCGATGGGTCTTATGATCATAAAAACATAAATAAATTAGGTAATAATTTTATTCCCACTTTTCAAAGAGATGCTTATAACCCATTATATGCGTTTCCATCTGATGACTATTTCGGTATTTTAGAAACAACCGATAATGCAGATCCTTTGACAGGACGACTCCTAGTCAGTGTCGGAAGGCTACCCATTAGTTCTTTACAAGAAGCTGAATTGATTGTAGATAAATTAATCAGATACGACAAACAACCCGAGGCTTTTGATCAATGGAGAAATAGAATGGTTTTTGTTGCCGATGATGAAGACGGCAATTTACATCTTGCCGATGCGAATGAAATTGCAGATAAAGTTCAGCGACAACAACCATCCTTAAATATGGAAAAAATATTTTTGGATGCCTATACTCAAGTTTCTACTTCAGGAGGTAACCGATTTCCAGAGGTAACAGAGAGTATCAATCAATCCATTTTCCGTGGTGCATTAACGGTAACCTACTTGGGACATGGAAGCCCCAAGGGTTGGGCTCAGGAAAGGGTATTATCTATTCCTGATATATTAAACTGGCAAAACAGATTTAAAATGCCTCTTTTTATAACGGCAACTTGTTCATTTACGGCTTATGATGACCCAGCATTTGTTTCAGCCGGAGAGGAAGCGTTTTTAAATCCAAATGGAGGTGCTATTGGTTTACTAACAACCACCAGAGCCGTATTTGCCAACCAAAATGCAGAATTGACAGACCAAACACTTCAATCTTTATTTAAAAGAAGAAACGGTGGTATTTCAACCATTGGTGCAGCCTTAAAAGAAGCAAAAAACAATTTAAGTGGTTCATTTATTACTATTAACTCAAGAAAATATACCCTAATTGGGGATCCTTCTCAAAAATTAGCCATTCCCCTAAGAAAAGTCAATACAACAAGCATAAATAGTCAGACCATAAATGCCGATTATAAACCTGATACCTTGGGAGCGTTATCAAGAGTCCAGATAACTGGAGAAATTGTAGATGACAGAGAAAATATTATTGAAGATTTTAATGGGTTTATTAAACCAAGTGTTTTAGATAAAGCAACGTTAACCAAAACTTTAGCTCAGGATAATGGTAGTTATGAAGTAGAATACCTGACACAAAAAAATATCATTTTTTCAGGAAATGCCTCTGTATCCAAAGGTAAGTTCAGTTTTTCGTTCATTGTGCCAAAAGACATTAATTATCAAGTTGGTAATGGAAAAATAAGCTACTATTCTTTATCAGAAAATAAAATGGAAGATGCTGCCGGTTACTTTAACAGGTTTTTTATTGGGGGTACTTCTTCTAACACCATTACAGATAATAAAGGCCCGGAAATTGATCTGTTTTTAAATAGCACCTCTTTTGTGGACGGAGGACTTACACACCCTGATCCTGTCCTCATTGTACATTTAATGGACGAAAATGGTATTAATGTAGTTGGAAATAGCATTGGACACGATATAGAAGCCATTTTAGATGATAATAGTAAAGAAATTTACGTTTTAAATGATTTTTACACAGGCGTTTTGGATGCTCCAAATCAAGGGGAAGTGCGTTTTCCATTTAAAAAACTAAGTGAAGGTTCTCATAAACTCTCTCTAAAAGCTTGGGATGTTGCCAATAATGCCACCGAAGAAACCTTACAATTTATAGTAAGTAATTCAGCAAGTATTGCATTAAAAAATGTACTAAATTACCCTAATCCATTTACGGATAGAACCTGTTTTCAATTTAATCATAGCTTGGGGAATATACCCTTAGATGTTAAAGTGGATATTTATACCATTACTGGTCAAAAAGTAAAATCCATTGAGGCATTATGGACAGGTACGGAAACTTTACAAGCTGGAGATTGTATTTCATGGGATGGAAACGACGAATTTGGAGACCCATTGGCACGTGGCATTTATTTATATCGTATCTCTGTTTCAACAGGTAACAATACAAGCCAACCCATTTTGGGAGAAAGTAAATTCGAAAAATTGGTTATTCTAAAATAAAAAGTTTTTTATTTCGTCATATAATAGTGAGTTTGGCAAACATTTTGATGTTAATCCAAACAAATAATAAAAATATATTATATTTGCCTTAATAAGCTAAAACTGATTCTCAAACATGAAGCATTTTTTCCAACTAGGAGGTGTCATCCTCGGTCTCACGCTGTCTAGCATTCAACTCGTTAATGCACAGTGTTATCAAGGCGAAGATGGCAGATATTATAATCTTGACGGTACACCTTGCACAAACACAGTAGTATCTGCAGTTCCTTTTTTAAGGATTATTTCTGATGCACGTTCCGGAGCAATGGGCGATGCGGGTATTGCCGTATCTGCTGATCCAAATGCCATGCATTTCAACGCATCAAAATTAGTGTTTTCAGATCAGTCCTTAGGATTAGCTGCGACATACACCCCGTGGTTACGCTCTATAGGTTTAAATGATGTTTATCTTGCTTACCTAACTGGTTTCAAGAAAATAAATGATTTACAAACCGTTGGATTTGGATTAAGATATTTTTCATTAGGAAGTATTCAATTTACTGACCCCAATGGTACACCATTGAATACGGGAAGACCCAATGAATTTGAACTATCGGGCGCTTATGCAAGAAAATTAAGTGAAAAACTTTCCGCTGCTGTTACAGGTAAATTTATTTACTCCAATCTTGCTGCGGGCAATATCGTAAATGGTGAAGTTATAGAACCAGGAATAGCAGGAGCTGCAGACTTCTCAATGACTTACAAAACGCCGATTAAGGTGAGTAAAGGTGAATCTGATTTAACCATTGGTCTTGCTATCACCAATATTGGTTCTAAAATAACTTATACAAACTCATTATTCCGGGACTTTTTGCCAGCGAATTTTGGATTGGGGGGAGCCTGGACCATTAACTTTGATACGCACAACTCACTTACCTTTACCACTGATATTAATAAAATGTTAGTTCCTACGCCTTGTCAGGGCTTAGATTGTGATCAGGACAGAGATGGCAGAGCGGACTATAAAGATGTCTCTCCGGTAAGTGCCATTTTTTCTTCCTGGACAGATGCCCCTGAAGGATTAAGTGAAGAAATTAAGGAATTTACTTATTCCGTAGGAACGGAATACTGGTACGATAAACAGTTTGCTGTAAGAGCAGGCTATTTTTCTGAACATAGACAGAAGGGTAATCGTAAATTTTTTACTGTAGGTTTAGGTCTTAAATACAATCTATTTGGTCTGAATTTCTCTTATTTAGTGCCTACCACAAGTAGAAGAAATCCTTTAGATAATACCCTAAGATTTTCTATGCTTTTCAATTTCAACGGAAATCCTGCAGAATAATTTATTTTGTTTATAACAAAAAAGGCTGTGCTGAAATTTTAGCGCAGCCTTTTTTGTTTCTATCACTAACTACTCTGGCCTTTTAGTCCATATTTCATGCATAGGTTCTCCATTGCTGGAATTTCCCTGATGGAACCAATCATTTCCCTTAATATTATATTTAAACGGAAGTTTTGCCCCAACTCTAGATGAATTTCTTGAAAAAAATTCAATTTGCTCTATGTAAGCACCTGTATTATCAGCTATATATTTGCCGCCTCCTGTACCACTAAATTCAAAAGTCTCCTTATTAAAGGCTATCCATTGAAAGTGTCCATCTAACAACATTTTCATGGTAATTCTTGGAACATC
>JANQZX010000001.1:10950-12201 GCA_030728245.1 Saprospiraceae bacterium
GAATTAAATATTGTAAGAATAAAATAGGAATCTTTTATTATTAATCTTGACGTTTGCGTTGAGGTGTCATTCTTCTCCGTTTTTTCATAAACACCATTGACCCATTGTCCAATCAAAGTGTTGGGATTAAAAAAAACAGTTAATAATAGCAGATTAAAAAATAATTTCATTGTATTCATATTTATTAAGTTTAAGGTTCATTGACTAAATTACGGATTAATCTTTATAATCTTTTCGATAACTTTGAGCAAACTGAAAATTAATCCTTATGATACAAGTCGCTATTATTGGTTACGGTCTCTCCGGGCAAACGCTACAAGCGCCATTTTTTGATTATAATCCTGAATTTAATATTCGACGCATTGTAACAAAGAATCAGGATCCCTGTATTCGTTTTCCTAATTGTATTCATACGTTGAGTATTGAAGAAGCAATTGCCGACAAGGAAATAGATTTGGTGAGTATTACTTCACCAGATGACACTCATTTTAATTATGCAAAAATGGCCCTTGAAGCGGGTAAACATATACTGGTTGAAAAACCGTTCACCTCAACCGTTGAGGAAGCAGAAATACTTTTCGAACTAGCAGAACAAAAGAATAAAAAGATCTTCATATTTCAAAATCGTCGATTTGACAGTGATTTTCAAACGGTCAAAGCCGTTCTTGATAGTGGTATTTTAGGTAAAATCATACGGTATGAAGCTCATTATAACCGACTTTCCACGCAATTGAGTGTGAAAAAATGGAAAGAAGAAATTACCCCATCCAGTGGGATTCTCTATGGTTTAGGCCCTCATATTTTAGACCAGGCGCTTTCATTATTTGGTACGCCAAATGAATTTTGGGGTAAAACCTACATTCAAAGAAATGCGTCCATTATTGATGATGCTTTTGATGTTCATTTAGGCTACGGAAGAACGCAGGTTTATCTATCCTCCAATATGTTTATGCGGGAGGAAACACCGAGATATATTATACATGGTGAAAATGGTTCTTTTGTAAAATATGGTATTGACCAGCAAGAAGATCATTTGAAAGTAGGACTTATGCCAGGTATGAAGGGTTTTGGTATGGAAGAACCTAAATATAATGCCAGGCTAAATGTAGATAATGGATACTATGTTTTTAAAGGCGAAATTGAATCAAAAGTGGGTAATTGGAATTTGTTATTTAATCATATTGCCTCTGTGATTCTCGATAATAAACCCTATTTAATTGAAAAATCCCATATTCTGGATCAAATAAACAT
>JANQZX010000001.1:12301-13955 GCA_030728245.1 Saprospiraceae bacterium
ATTGGTAATAATGTCACGATTGGTGCAGGTAGTGTAGTTACAAAAGATATTCCGGATAACGTGTTTGCTTATGGAAATCCTTGTAAAATCATTCGTCCAATTCCCTGATTCATTCAGTTAATTCAAGAAATTGGACGAAAGAAGTTGGATAAGAGACTATTTCTGCGGTTGTCTACTTGAACTCTTTTCTTTGGTTGGGAAATTTGAAGGTACTTCTTGAGTAACCTTACCTGAAGCTACCCACTCTGTACCTCTTTGTAACAAAGTAATGAAACCGACACAATGCATAGAATAATCCTCATGGCCCATCATATTATGGAAAATTTTTCCCTTCCCATAATTTAGTGTCAAAACGCTGGGTTCATGCCTTCCCGTCCCCTTCTGATCTTTTGAACTATAAGCCGTTGCCAGAATATTCATGTTAATAGCTGGTCCGCGCATCAAATCATACAATTCATCTTTAGTATGTAACCATTCCATTGGAAGACCTTTCATAATAGGGTGTTCCTCAATTCTTGTCTTAATAACAAATTCATGTTGTGTTCCATGGTGTCCACCAGGTCCCGGTGAATTATCCCTAATTAACTCATCCTTTTCATTATAATAGACATAAGGGCCGTCTTTTTCCGTCCTTTTCTCCCAACCCCCTAAACCAATCATTTCGTTATATGCCTTCCAATATGGAAATGAATTATCTGCCGCATGTATAATTACAAGCCCTCCACCTTTAGCAACAAATTTCTCTAAGGCCAGTTCTGTTTGTCTTGGCCATGATTTGCCATTATAATTGGAGAGAATAACGTCATATCCTTTAAAGGAAGGCATAAATTGATCTAATGAGGAATCCTTTGGAGGAGTAGTTAACACATCGACCATAAATAGACCTGTTTCTTCTAAATACCCTTTCATAATGGGGGTAGTAATGGCCCATTTGTGGTTGTTCTGTCCATCAATAATTAACACTTTCCATTTAGGTGGAGCTGAATGGGAAACAGCAGACGCATTTAGCGCAGAAAAAGAAAAGCATAAAACGCTAAGTAATAAGACAAGATTATTTTTCATAAAACTAATTTAAAAATTAATAAAAGCGAGAGAGAGCTGTTTTGACAGGTAAATTATCCGTTCTGAATGGAGAAGCTGGCAAACCATCCTTATTAAAAAGATTTGCTTCAACGGGTGAATCAGACCAACCATATCTAACCATGACAGGATTTAAACCATTTGGGTGATATACTTCCACCTTATCGGCCACGATAACAGCTTTTGCAAAATAAAAAACACCATCTGAAGATGCCACTTCAAATCCTTTCAGATAACCATATTTATCCTTTGCGATTAAACCTGAACCTATATGTTTAAAAGTAAGGACCGCCTTATTCTTTATTTGCACCATTTTTTCAAATATTGGTCCACTGTAAACAATGTCCTTATTATAGGCCAATTTTTCGGCTGAAAGAGCCATTCTAATGCCAACATCCTTTTTATTTAATGGATGAATATCGTTTGGATCACCAACATCAGTTATAACAGCCATTCCTGTTTTGGGCAAAGTTAGGGTTTTCAATTGGGCTTCTCTCAATTCAGCCCAGGGAGATCCGGTATTACTATCATTAAAAGGGCCATAACTGGATAATTGGGCAAAAATAAAAGGAAA
>JANQZX010000001.1:14055-19100 GCA_030728245.1 Saprospiraceae bacterium
CCGAAATGAATTAGCAGTGAATTTTCCCCTTCCTTGAAAGTATTGGCGGGAATTGAAAATTGAATTTGATCCCCATAAAAACCATGATGTACTAATTTACCATTCACATATAATTTGAATACACTTCTATTTTTACCAAATCTAAAAGATGCTAACTGGCTAATGAGCGCTTTATCCACATTTATTTTTCTAAAAATAAACGCATTTCCCCGGAAAGAAGAAATTCCTTTCCAATCCCATTGTCCTGTCGGATCTTTCGACATCCAGTTTTCTGCATTAAATTCAGGCGAATAAAAGGATTTATAGTCAATTTGATTAATATCATAATTTTCATTGCCATGAAAAATGGCCAGCGTTTTTTTCTCCCAAAAAACTGAATCCTCTGCCCAACTTTTAGGCATTTCTTCCGCGTATTTCTTAAAAACAGCAGATTCAAGTAAACCTGAGTGACTTATCCAGGTTTCCACATGCGTACCACCCCACGAGGAATGAATTAACCCAATGGGAACCTGTAAGTCTTGCTGTAATTTCTTAGCAAAATAATAACCCACCGCTGTAAAATTACCTGCATTTTCAGGATGAGCCATTTTCCAACCTTTCGATTCAAAATCAGTATTTGGAGTGAAGGATAGTGTTTTAGGTACTTCAATATGTCTGATTAAAGGGTTATTGGAAACCTTAATCTCCTCTTCACCACCTAATGATTGCCTTAATTTCCATTCCATATTAGACTGACCGGAGCATAACCAAACCTCCCCCACCAAGATATCGGAAACTTGAATGACTTCATCTTTATCTGAAACAGATAAAGTTAATGGAGAACCAATATTTCTGGCTGGAAAAGATGCCTCCCAACGACCCGATGGGTTCGTTTTAACCTCCGTTTCCTGGTCGGCGAACTTTATTTTTACTTTAGTTTCAGGAGAATTAAATCCCCAAAAAAGGATGGGTTTATTTCGCTGAAGCACCATGTGATCTCCAAATATGGAGGCCAACCTAAGTTGCGAGGACGCAATAAAAGGAAGAAACAGTATAAAAACAAAAAAAGTCAAGATTCTCATGATGAATATGGCTTAGTTTAAAAGAAACAATCTAATTTAGAAAAATTATTCATGATTATGAAATTAACCCAACAAATGAAAATACAAATTTCATTTTTAATCTTCTTTTTGCACCTGCAAATGAACCCAAACCATCTATCTGCCCAACCCCCAATGCCCTTTAACAAAGGAGTCAATTTAACTAATTGGTTTCAAGTGAACGAGGTTGCACAAATACAAATCAATAAATACACTAAAAAAGATTTTGAACAACTGAAATCGTTGGGTTGTGATGTCATCAGATTACCCATTCATCTACATTCGCATACTTCAGGACAGCCAAATTTCGAGGTGAATCCTCTCTTGTTTGAATTTCTAGATGAAATAGTGGCCTGGGCAGAAGACTTGAATATGCATCTCATTCTGGATAATCATACGTTTGACCCCTCAGGTTTTACACCGTTAAATATTGAATTACCGCTTTTAAAAATTTGGCCTCAAATAGCCAGACATTTCAATGGGAAATATAAACTTATTTATTTTGAAATTTTGAATGAACCAAATGGCATAACAGATGCTGCGTGGAATCAAATTCAGGGAAAAGTAGTAACTGCCATTAGACAAGTCAATAAAGAACATACTATTATTGTAGGCCCCGCGAATTGGAATAATTATCAAAATTTAAAATCAATGCCTGTTTATGAGGACAAGAATTTAATCTATACCTTCCATTTTTACGAGCCCTTTCTGTTTACTCATCAGGGAGCCAGTTGGGTGACCCCGTCCATGAGTCCATTAAAAGATGTGCCCTTTCCATATCAAAAAGCAAAAATGCCTGTTTTTCCCGCTCAACTTAAAGGTACCTGGGTTGAGAGTGCATTTAATGACTATGGAAGAATTGGCCATATTGATTATGTAAAGGAACAACTCTCCATCGCAGTTAAATTTGCAAAAGATAGAAATGTTCCCATTTATTGTGGCGAATTTGGCGTTTTTGCCGCTGCTTCACCTGAAATAGACAGATCTTTTTGGTATGAGTATATCAGGAAAGAACTAGAATCTCAGAAGATTCCCTGGACAATGTGGGATTATCATGGTGGATTTGGGCTATTTAATGATGGAAGTAACGGTTTATTTGACTTTGATTTGAATATTCCGTTGGTAAAAGCTCTTGGATTGAATGTACCACAACAAGCTAAATATGAAAAAAAACCGTTGGAAAATGAGCAATGGTTATACAGAGAAAGACTTTCAACTTCCCTCCGGGAAAGTAGTTATGGTGCAGGAAAAATCAATTATTATTCCCAGGATAAACCTTTTGAAGGCAAATATGCGCTATCGTGGAAAAACCCAAAGCAGTATGACATTATTGGTTGGGAATTTCACCCTGAAGCTGATCTAAGTAAAATGGTTCAGCAAAATTTTGTCCTGTCTTTTTATGTAAAAGGAAATATCTTAGGGAAAAATATAGATATTCGCTTTTTAGATTCAAAAACGGGTTCCGGAGACCGGCCATGGAGAATCACATTTAGACTTGACGAAAAAATGGTTAAATGGGACGATTCCTGGCAATTAATTGAAATTCCTCTATCTAAATTTAAGGAGCAGGGGGCTTGGGATGAAAATAAATGGCATAATCCTGAAGGAAAATTCGATTGGAAATCGGTTGATCGAATTGAATTTGTGGCTGAGTCCAGTGATTTATCATCTGGAATTTTGTTTTTTGATGAAATAAGACTTAAGCCAAGTTCCCCATCTTTTACTTCACAAATATCTAATCTCCTGAAATTTGACCTTTATCCAAATCCCGTTTCAAATGAATTAAGAGTCAATATTTCCAGTGTAGAACATACTTTTCATTATCAAATATTTGATTTGCAAGGCATTGAAAAGAAATCTGGACAAATAGAAAATCAAGTAAACATACCTATCCACGATATAACTAGTGGTAACTATTTTATTAGAATTACTTCAAAAAATGGAAATCAAGGAAGTAAACCGTTTATAATCTTACATTAAAACACCTTAAAAATGAAGCAAATCACCCTACTAAAGCCTTATGAATTTGAAGAAAGAGACGTTGAAATACCCATTTTAAAAAAAGGAGAATTATTAGTTCAAATAAAAAACATTGGTATTTGTGGAACTGACATACATGCTTTTCATGGTAATCAACCCTATTTTTCCTATCCACGCGTATTAGGGCATGAGCTATCTGGTATTATTGTGGATGCAAAAATCGACAATAAATCATTATTAGGGAAACCTGTCAGTGTGCTACCCTATTTATCCTGTGGAAAATGCAACAGTTGTGTTAGAGGAAAAACAAATTGTTGTGCCCATTTAAAAGTTATGGGGGTACATGTGGATGGAGGATTTGGAGAATATGTATCTGTTCCAGAGGTTAATATTATGGTAGGTCGCGAGGAAACAGACCTTGAACATTTATGTTTGGTTGAACCCCTTTCTATTTCATATCATGGGATTATGAGAGCTGATATATTGGAAAATGACTGGGTTATTATATTTGGCGCAGGACCGATTGGCATTGGTGCGATATTATTTGCAAAATCAAAAACCGATAAAATTATCCTCATTGATATTAATCAAAACAGAATAACCTATTGTAAATCTATCCTTGGAATAGAACACTCCTTTAACGGCAATGATGAAACCCTGTTCGAAGAAATAAAAGAGTTAACAAACGGTCATTTTGCAGATATTGTCATCGATGCCACAGGAAACAAAAAGTCAATACAGCAACAATTATCGTTTTTAGGTCACGGCGGAAAATGGATTCTCATAGGGTTACAACGGGAAGATCTGCATATAAATCATCCAGAATTTCATAAAAGAGAAGCCACCTTAATGAGCAGTAGAAATGCCACAAAACATGATTTCGAACAAGTTATGAACAATATCCATAAGAAAGAAATAGATCCTGCCTTACTTATTACACATACTTTAGATTTTAAAGAAGTAGTAAACAACTTCTCCACATTCATTGGGGATCAAACCCTAATAAAAGGCGTTATTAAGGTCGATGAACTAAAAAAATAGGGAAAAATGATTCCAAACGAGCGTAACAAAGATGCCTAAGAATACTATGGACACAACTAGTTTTAAAAAAGTTGAAGTAAGAAAACCAACAAACGAACCTGTTGCTGCCCACATCGCTTCATTACCTTTTCGGGAAGCAAACCACCATTCACCAATAAAAGCACCTAAAAAGGGACCCCAAATAAAACCGAATGGAACGGGCACTATCAATCCAACGACCAGACCAATATTGGTGCCCCACACGCCATATTTTGAACCACCAAAGGCCTTGGTACCTTTTGCGGGAATCCAATAATCTAATATACCTACTCCGATAGCAATTACACCTGTCACTGAAAGAAGCATAACATCAGTTTCAATCGGCTTAGTAAGCATAAGTAACACTAAACCAACCCAACTGATAGGTAATCCGGGAAGAACTGGCAGTAAACTACCTAAAACACCTGTAATGATGCAAATGAGAGATAAAATCAGCCAAATATAATCCATAGGAAAGGTCTTAACATTAAAATGAATAAAAATAAGCCTTTCCCATGAGAAAGCTTTGTTTTTGTTAAATAATTAAAGGTAGTAAGCGTCTAAATGGACAAAAAAATCCGGTATTGTTTTGGTCAAAAACAATACCGGAAAAAGTGGAAATCTATAAGCCGGATTCTGTAACCCCGAAAGGTTCCCTGTCATTTATCTAGGCTTAGGTTCACACCAAAGCTCAATCTGCCTACCCCTCCTGACCGTTTCCAGTAGAGCGTGCAACTCCACCTCCCGAAGGAACCCAGGATATACATGGCATTTCAACCCACAAGGTTTATCCCACTGACTGGTTACCCAACCGATGCGGGAGCTCTTACCTCCCGTTTTCACCCTTACCGGCAAGCCGGCGGTAATTTTCTGCGACCCTATCTGTCATGTTAAAACATGCCCATCCGTTAGATGGTGTGGCGCACT
>JANQZX010000001.1:19200-53130 GCA_030728245.1 Saprospiraceae bacterium
TGAACCAACCGCTGAACCTTCAACATCTAAATCAATTCCCTTTCATCATCCATACAATTTAACTATTGATGACTTATTAAATTTAGGTGTGCCACCGTCAGAAGTGGAAAAAGTGATTCGAATAATAAGCCTGGATAAGCTTTTGGAAGTTAAGAACAACCTACCCGATGAGGCTTATGAAAAAATAAGTCTCATTTTCAATGGTTCTGACAAAAGAGAGTTATTAGAGCAAGTGAAGGAAGGGAAATCATTATCTGAGGATACAGAAATTCAGTTACAATCTCCTAATAACAAACAAAATTTTATTCAAAATACAGATGATCCACTTCTACTTCAATTTCTACTTGGTAAAAATAACTGGCAGTTTTTCCTTCACCCTGAACAAACAAAATTGGTGGAAGCTAATTTTAACGGACCTGTTAAAATTACCGGAGGGGCTGGAACAGGAAAAACAGTAGCCGCTTTACACCGATTCTCATACCTAATAAAGAATGGGCTTCCAGAAGGGAAAAGATTACTTTTTTGCACCTATACCAATGCGCTCGCTAATAATTTAAGCGCACAAGTAGATGAATTAAAATTAAGTAATAAAGGCATTTATGATATTATGACCATTCACTCCATTGCTTACCATCTGGCTTCAAAAATAAATAAACTGAAAAATCAAATCGAAGAGGGTTTCAAAAAAGAAGAAGAAAACAGCTATGCTAATAAAAAAACAAGACAACTGAACATTTGGGAGAAAATATTGAAAGACACTCAGATTACTCCAGAATTTGCTGAAGATGAATATCAAAAAGTAATCCTTTTCCATCAAATAGAATCGTTGGACGACTATCTTGTAGTACAAAGAACAGGAAGAGAGACCAGAATTTCAAAAGAAATGAAAGAGCTATTCTGGCATAAACATTTGAAATACAGAGAGGAGAAGAAAAAAACTTTTAAACTCGAGGGGGATGAACTTTTTTATGATTTAATTACCCATTACAAAAACCAAGAAACAAAACCTTATGCACATATAATTTTGGATGAATTACAAGATTTATCAAATATTGAGCTTCGTTTTTTAAGATGTATTGTTAAACCAGGTATAAATGATTTATTTATGGTTGGCGACCCGCTGCAAAAAGTCTATGACAGAAACATAAACTTTTTAGCGCTTAAAATTGAAACCAGAGGAAAAAAATCCAGAAGATTATTAAGAAATTATAGAACAACGGAGGAAATAAGGAAGGATGCTGTAAAAGCACTCGGTGAAGAAACTTATTCTGATTTTAGTAATTCCATTGAGAAAATACAAGGTTATACCTCTTTAAGTTATGGTCCTGAACCCAGTTACATACACTTTAATAACTTGATAGATGAAATACAATTCGTAGAAAATAAAATAAAGGAATTGATTGATACAGGATTATACTTACCGGAAGACATTTGCATTGCAGCCAAAAGAAATGATGACATACAAAAATTTCATAGTCACTTTCATAATGGTGATTATAAAATTAGAAAGATTGAGAAGAATAATGAGCTAAGTTTACCCGAACATTTGAGTACCTCCACTTTCCATAGTCTCAAGGGTCTTGAATTTAAAGTTATCTTTTTAGTTGGTTTAAATGCTAACACTTTTTTGAAACCTCGTCCCTATCCATCGGATGAAGAAAAAAAAGAAGCTGAAAAAAGAGATAAAGCGCTATTATATGTTGCAATGACGCGCGCTAAAATGCTACTCTACATTTCTGGGAATGGTTCTAAATCAAGTATTTTACAAAAAACATATCCTTATAAATTAATTGACTAAAAGGCTCTAAGCGTATCTCCGTTATTTCGCTGGTAAGGTATTTTTATGAAATCGAGGGTACCTGGTTTAACCCTTAGCATAAAGCTATAGGTACCTCTTTGTGGCTGCCAGTTAAAAGACATATCCCAACAATGTAATTCGCGTATAAATCCGAAAGAAGGGTAAGACAAACCTTCGCGAACAAAATCGTATCCAAAATTACCTACACTAATTGCCCAGTTGGGTGTTAATTTTATGTCTCCCCTACAATTTATAGAATTGGTCTCCACTAAAAATCGAATGGCTCCATTTTCCTCTCTCCAGGTAAAATCAATATTATGTGAGATTGAAAAATTTTCAAATAAACTTAAAAAATCTTCTTCCGTAGCATTATCAATAGGCAGTTTATTACTTCTATTCGTTTGATTACCAATAAGTGAAGGGCTATTTTGATCCGGCCTTGAATTTCTGACATCTGTGACTACCTCCTCCGGTTTCCCTTGAAAAAGAGCACGTATTTTTGCTACCGTCAGATTAGACGAAATACGCAAATTAGCCTGATCTAAACGCAAAGGTCTTCCCGTCTCTTTCCACCAAAAGGTATTAATTCTCTCATTTCTGGCATTTTTCATGTAAGGGTCATAAATCATTGAAAACGATGCCGTAGTAGCACCCTTGAAAAAGCGAGCTGTGGTACTAACAAAAACAGGACTCCACCGAAGGGAATCAGCAGCAAAATTATAATTTCCCGTAATCACCAGATTATCAATAAGGTTCACGGTTTTAAGGGTGGAATCTTTTTTAGGTGCAATTTTAGCTAATAAAATATTATTTAGGGAGTATCCAATAGCCATTTGCTTACCCGATTGAGGAGGTGAACCATAAATCGATTGTTCAAAGGGAGTATATACCTGATATCTGTCGGCATATCTTGTATCTGTATTTATGGTGTCGTAAAATGGTTTAATATAATCCGGAGAATAATTAAAGGATATCGTTGGTCTCACTTCATGTCTCAGACCTCGTAAAAAACCACTTTTAAATTGTAATGTGCTAAAAAGTCTTGTATTTAGACCAAAACCCATGTCAAATGTACGATAAGAAGCAAACCCTGGTATTGTATCTGTATTTACACGACCATATTGAGTCGTATCTGAAATAACTTGAAAAGAAGTTTTGGCCTCATTATAAATTGTATCTCTTCGTATGGTGGGCGTTGGATCAAAATCCTTCCTTAGTTGCTGCATTTGCCAAACTTCCCGATAATTAGCAGATGGATTTAGATTAAAAAACCGTAAAATTTTAAATGAAGTACTTGCCTCAACCGCTTGATTAACTCCAAATTTAGCATCGCTAAGGGTTTTTGTTGAAAACAATGTGGTATCTGTAGCGGCAAAACTATTTCTAACCTCATTTCGATACCTCATAACGATAGCTTCGTACCATTTATCAGCGCCTGATGCAATTTTCCTTTTAAAGGGATTTATGGATTGGGTTTGAAATCTAAGATCAGGAAAATTAATAGTTATTTCCTTGTTTAAAAGATTTTGAGAGTGATTAAACGAAACAGACCAATTGTAAGGTTTATCTGTATAGTTTTTATCAAATGACATATTAGAATTCAACTGCGTCTGCAAAACAGAGGCAGCATCGTTGAAAACCCTGTTTTGAAATCCATTGGTTTGAATATTCACACTACCACCAAACCGATTCGTTGGATGCGCACCACTCTCTTGTCTGTGAGACCATCTGATTTGCACTGAATTTTGAGGAGAAAAAATACCTGTTTGAAGATTTTCAGTTTTTCTCGAATCAAAGCCAAGGTTCAGCGAACCCGAATATTTATATCTCTTTCTGTAATCAGAGGATGCACTAACCCCCCAGGTACCTCTAAAATAAATATTTCCCCTAAGCGCCAGATTTAAATAATCATTGATAGGGAAAAACCATCCTATGTCTCTTAAACCATAACCCCACTGTGGTGAATATTCATAATCTCTTGGGAAAAGTAAACCAGTAGAAGATTTTGATTGCGGATTGATAGGAAAAAAACCAAAAGGAAGCCAAATGGGAGTTGGAATATCCATTATTTCTAATCGGGAAGGACCCACAATGATTAACTTATTAGGAATAATTTTTTGTTTGGTACTTCTGATGCCAAAATGCGGATGATCGGCTGTACAAGTGGTAAATATGGAATTCGTACTATAAAGGACATCATTTTGAGTTGAATCTGCTCCGGCAGTACGAATAAATTTTGCTTGTTCCGAGTGAATGACAATATCATTTTGTTGGGAAGTACTTTGAAAAACTTTTCCCTTTTGGGTTTTAAAATTATACCGAAGTTCAAAAGCTGATATTTCTTGCTCCCCTTCCTTGAAGGTAGGATTACTTTCTTTGGTCCCTGTGCCCTTTGCTAAAATGATATTATTATCCCAGTCAAGTTCAATAAAACCTGCCTTCAATTCAACTTTTTCATAATTTACTACTGCCTCACCATATAGATAGAGCTTTTTATTTTTGTTATCCAAAATCATTGAATCTTTGCAAGACGCATCAATAGGCGCGCTCAATGAATCTTTGGAAAAACGCACGTATTGTCTTTGAATAGCGGTAGTATCTGGCATTGAATCTTCGCCCGGAATAGAATCTATGGCTATTTTTTGACTTAACAAAGGAACTGACCCCATCAGGAAAAACAAAATTCCTAATATGGCAGTTAGATAAAAGTAATATTTTTGTTTACTTTGCATTGTAATTAACCGGCAAATAACCAAATTCCCCGAAACACTTTAATGAATTACTTTTCCAACGAAAAAATGCGCGCACCGGGATATTGTTTACTTTTATTTTTTTTCATAACCCCATTCATAACGATGCAACATCGTTATTTGTACACCATCAATGCGCATAATTTTTCATCCAAGGGCGAAGGTACTAAAGATAAGTTACAAGGCAAACCCCCATATCGCATAAAAACAGTAATTATTGACCCAGGTCATGGTGGTTTCGATCCGGGAACACATGGTGTTGCTACCTTAGAAAAAGATTTAGTGCTATCGGTTGGAAAAAAACTGAGAGACTTATTAGCTGAGAAATATCCTCAAATAAAGGTCATAATGACCAGGGATAAAGACGTTTTTATTCCTCTATATCAACGGGCAAAAATTGCTAATGACGCAAATGCTGATTTATTTATTTCCATACATGCTAATTTTATGCCCAAATCTTCTGTTACGCAAGGCACAGAAACGTACGTAATGGGTTTACACACAGCTGAATATAATTTAGACGTTGCTAAACGAGAAAATGCTGCCATCTTACTTGAGGAGAATTATAAAAATAATTATGACTACGATCCCAATTCTCCTGAAGGTCATATTTTATTTTCTATGTACCAGAATGCCTATTTGGATCAAAGCATTCAATTTGGACAATTTGTTGAAAATCAGTACGCAAGTCACGCTAATAGAAAAAGTAGAGGGGTAAAACAAGCTGGTTTTGTTGTTTTGAAGGCAACTTCTATGCCAAGTGTATTATTAGAAATTGGATTTTTAAGTAATCGAGAAGAAGAAAATTATCTAAAAACCGATAATGGGAAGCAAAAAATTGCTGAAAGCATTTTCAATGGATTTACAGAATACAAAAAGAAAATAGAACAACTTCCAGAGACGGTGGCAGAAGTAACCAATAAACCAACATCTTCTCCTAATCAACCTATTTATCAATTTTGGATTCAAATTGCTGCAACACCAAATCCTATTTCTAAAACAGATTCGTTGTGGAAAAATTCACCCTTCAACATCGAACAATTAAAGGAAAATGGCCTATATAAATACAGAACAAACAAATTTAGCCAAATAAAAGAAGTTTTAAAAGCACGAGACAAAATGTTTGCTGCAGGATTTAAAGATGCTTTTATAATTGTAGATAAAAATGGAGAACGAATAAGTCTTCATCAGGCTAAAAAAGAATTGGGTATCCCCTAATGTTACCGTTTATGAAGTAGGATATTTGTATATTTGCGAGAATTATTTGCCGAAAAAACAAAAAGAATGTCAAAAGAGATTAGAATTGCCCTATTAGTTATAACCTCACTATTAGTATCTATTTGGGGCTACAAATATATTATAGGTAAAAATTTATTGAAAAAGTCTAACCTATATTATGTTGATTACAGTAATGTAAATAGGATCACCATATCTACACCGGTAAAATATTTAGGTTACCAAGTGGGCTTTGTTTCTGAAGTAACTCCTGATTTAGATAAAGGTCTCATAAGATTAACCCTTGATTTAGACGAAAACATGGCTTTACCAAAAGGTAGTATGGCCAATATTTTGACTGAAACATTCATGGGTGGAGCTTCTATTATTTTAAATATTCCAGGAGGATGTTCGGGTGATTGTTTGCCTAGTGGATCTGTGATTGGTGGGAAAAATCTTGGCATCTTAGGTTCCATGGTCGATAAGGATGATTTAAAGACCTATATTCAGGTATTTCAGGAAGGTATTTCGGTTTTAGTAGATTCTTTAAGTAAACAAATGGCTTCTGGTGATTCTGAAAGTAAGATGGGGAAAAGCATTGAAAATCTCTCTAAAACGATTGATAATTTAGAACTGCTAACTCGTCAGATGAATGGCATTATGGGAGCTTCAGGAAAAAGCATCAATCAAAGTATGTCTAGTCTATCTGCTATATTAAAAAATATAGAAACTAATAATGAAGAGATTACAAGTCTTTTATCCAATGTTTCTGACATTTCAAAGCAAATAAAAGATGGCGATGCTAAAAAATCAATGGAATCCATAAATTCTACCTTAACAGGGCTACAAATGACTTTAAAATCTGCGGATACTACATTTTCCGGACTAAATAGTATAATAGCAAATGTAAATGCAGGAAATGGCAGTTTAGGTAAATTAGTAAAAGATGATGGCTTAGTGAATGATATTCAGGATTTGAGTAAACATTTAGACTCTTTACTTTTAGATTTAAAAGAAAGGCCATATCGTTACATCCCCCTAAAGAGTCAGAAAAAGACAGAGAAAATAGATCGTCAGAAAGAATCGAATTAATACTCAAACTGGAGTTTTGCCAAACTGGTATATAATCCTTTTTCGTTTTGAAGTAATTCCTGATGCGTTCCTTTCTCAGCAATGGTTCCGTTTTCCAATACATAAATTTGGTTTACATCTTTTATAGTAGCTAAACGATGAGCTATAATAATAGAGGTTCTACCAACCATTAATACTTGTAAAGCTTCCTGAACGAGTCTTTCTGATTCTGCATCGAGCGATGAGGTGGCTTCATCAAGAATCAGAATAGCGGGATCTTTTAAAATAGCTCTGGCTATGGCTACCCGTTGTTTTTGGCCTCCGGACAATTTCACTCCCCTTTCTCCAACAATCGTTTCCATTTTTGAAGGAAAACCCTCTATGAATTCCCAGGCATTTGCCTTTTTAGCGGCTTCCATGATATCTGAATCTGAAGCTGATGGATTTCCGTAGGCGATATTATCTTTGATTGAACCACCAAATAACATAACATCTTGAGGCACGATGGCCATATTGCCGCGTACATCAGAAAGATCATATTTATTTATTGGAAAGTCATCAATAAAAATTTCGCCTTTGTCTGCCTTATAAAATTGCATGAGAAGTTGAGTTAAGGTTGATTTTCCAGCACCACTCATACCAACCAAAGCAATTCTTTCTCCGGGACTGACGCTGATATCTATTCCTTTTAACACTATTTTTTCAGGACGACTAGGATATGCGAAAAACACTTGATTAAAATCAATTTTTCCTTGAAACCTTTTACTGATAGGCTTGGGAGAATCTATATTTCTCTCCCCAGGCATTTGAAGAATATCTACAATTCTTTCTCCTGCACCTAACGCCGTAATTAATTCTGTATAAAAAGTTCCGAGGCTGGCGATAGCACCACCAATAATACCAGTAAAAATGATAAAATTGACTAAATCACCTTTAAGCATCGAGCCATTCTCGACCATTAAAGCAGCTTGCCACATGATAAAAAACAAGGCTCCAAACATAACAAATACGATAAAAGAAGCAAAAAGTCCTCTCATTGTAGCTGCCTTTAAAGCCATAGTAACCACTTTATTTAAGTGCGAACCATATCGTCCAAGTTCGAACCATTCATTAGTAAAAGCCTTAACGGTACGAATATTCTGCATGGTTTCCTCTACCACAACATTGGTTTGTGCCAGTTCATCTTGCCTTTCCTTAGTAAACTTCCTTATATGTTTACCAAAATACATAGCGGCAAAAACCACTAAAGGGAAAGTACCCAACATAATTAATGCAAGGCGGGGCATGGCAAAAATAATGAAGATAATACCTCCTACAAGAATAATAATTTGTCTTAAAAATTCGGCAACGGTAGTAGCTAATGCCCCTTGAATCTGCGTTACATCATTGGTGATTCTGCTGGTTAATTCACCAACCCGCTGATCTTCAATCCAGGGAATAGGAAGAGAAATCATGTTTTTGAATAAATCCTTTCTCAACGACGCCATACTTTTCTCACTGACAATAGCAAATAATCGAATTCTAAAGTAAGAAAGAATGCTTTGAAACGCCAATAACAAAAGGATGGTTAAAAACAATTGATTTAAATTCATAGGATAGGTTGGATTCTTATCGAGGATATTAAAAACTTCACCCGGAAGTTTCATGATAACCAAAAAGAGGATACTACCAGCACTTAAAACCAATAAACCAAATATAAATTGAACCCGGTAGGGAATTAAATAACGAAATATATATCCGTTTTTATGTAATTTTTCTTTAGAAAATTTGGGCTTTTCATTGGTTTTGCCCTCGCTCTTATTAGCTGACATAATTAATTTTAACTTACCTAAAGCAACCTAAACAACTTAAGCCTCCTTTTAGATTAAAAAAATAAATTTATCCCCCTATATTTGAATCTTGAAATATATCAATTATTTGATAATCAGCGTTTACCTTTAAATTAAATCTACTGAAAATGAGATATTTTTTTCTGCTTTTATTAATCGTGCCTTTTGTTTTAAATGGACAAGGAACAGATATAGAATTAGGTATAACAGGAGGAACCACCATTTACGTTGGAGATTTATCGGGCTCATTGAGCGAATACTCCACGAAAGATTTGGGCTACACAGCAGGTATATTTCTTAGAAATAATTTTAATAAACATATTGGTTATAGATTTGGACTATCCTTTAGCCACTTAAAAGCAGACGAATTAAATAGAAGGGTTCCAAATCCACGTGCGTTAAATTTCAATAATAATTTAAAGCAAGCCTATATATTAGGAGAGTGGAGACTGGTAAATTTTTCATTTGCTGAAGAGAAGATAATAATTTCACCATTTGTTGCTGCTGGAGGCATGGTACAATTATCGGATCCACATTTTAGAGATATAACTTATGGTAATATCTCCCTCCGGAAATTAGGTACAGAAGGACAAGGTATTCCAGGTTATCCCGATTATTATGAATCCTACCTCTTTAGTCTTCCTGTTGGAGCGGGACTTTCTGTTATGATAAAAAAAAGATTAACCTTAACGGCGGAAATCATTGGAAACCGGGTTTTTGGTGACTATATTGATGATGTTTCTTCTGCGCCCGTAATATTTAATGATTTATTAGCTAATCCAAAAGGTACTAATTTAGCCTTAAATGCCTATATAAGCAATCCAACGTTATATCCAAATCCTTCTGCCACACCCTATTCCAGAGGAGGACCGGCAGTAGATTGGTTTTATTTGGTTCAATTTACAGTAGGTTATCGGATAAAGGATAGTGGAGCATCCAGGCGGGGAGGAAAAAAAGGTTCGCCGTGTCCAACCTTTTGGTAAAATGAGTTTAATGATTCTTAGAATTTGTAAAAAAGTTAAAATTGAAATACAAACAGACTTAGAAATTAAAAACAAATACCTTAAGTATGTTTATATTTGTGGGTACTAAAAAAGTAGAAGAAAATGGCACAATTAAATTTTGGGGGATCCTTAGAAAACGTGGTAACACGAGAAGAATTCTCTTTAGAAAAAGCACAGGACATCCTTCAAGATGAAGTTATTGCGATAATTGGATATGGAGTTCAGGGTCCTGGACAAGCATTAAACCTAAGAGATAATGGTTTTAATGTAATCGTTGGGCAAAGATATCCATCTCCTACATGGGACAAAGCTATTGCTGATGGATGGGTACCTGGAGAAACCTTGTTTTCCATTGACGAAGCAGCTGAAAGAGGAACAATCATTCAATATCTTCTATCTGATGCTGCCCAAATTGCAGCATGGCCACAGTTAAAAGCCAAATTAACACCTGGAAAAGCACTTTATTTTTCTCATGGATTTGGTATTACCTACAAAGAGAGGACTGGAATTATTCCTCCTGCTGATGTAGATGTAATTCTGGTTGCCCCAAAGGGAAGTGGAACGTCTTTAAGACGAATGTTTATTGCGGGTCGTGGATTAAATTCCAGCTACGCCATTTTCCAGGATGCTACAGGTAAAGCTTTCGAAAGAGTAGTGGCACTTGGTATTGGCATCGGTTCAGGGTATCTCTTTGAAACTACCTTTCAAAAGGAAGTTTACAGTGATTTAACTGGCGAAAGAGGTACTTTAATGGGCTGTATTCAAGGCATTTTTGCTGCACAGTATGAAGTGTTGAGAAGCAACGGACATAGCCCATCAGAAGCTTTTAATGAAACGGTGGAGGAATTAACTCAATCTTTGATGCCATTAGTAGCTGAAAATGGAATGGATTGGATGTATGCCAATTGCAGTACCACCGCTCAAAGAGGTGCTTTAGATTGGTGGAAAAAATTTCGTGATGCCGTTAAACCGGTATTTGAAGACCTTTATGCCAGTGTTTCTTCAGGAAATGAAGCCCAATTATCTATAGATTCAAACAGCCTACCTGATTATAGATCTAAATTGGAGGTTGAATTAAAAGAATTGAGAGATAGTGAAATGTGGCAAGCTGGTAAAACAGTAAGAAGCCTTCGCCCTGAAGCAGTAAAAGAATAAATTTATCCAAATAATAATAAAAAGAGGTATTTTCGGTTTTCGACTATACCTCTTTTTTTATAACATGTTATTATGGTTGCAACATCGCAAAATACCCTGGAAGGAATATATGAGGCTGCTAAAAGGTTAGAAGGAATTGCTGATTTGACCCCATTACAGCTAAATGCTAATTTATCCGAACAATATCAATGTAATATTTTATTAAAACGTGAAGATCTTCAGGTAGTTAGATCCTACAAGATAAGAGGTGCCTATAATAAAATGTCAAGCCTCCCGAAAGAAATTCTGGATCAAGGCGTAGTTTGCGCCAGTGCAGGAAATCATGCCCAGGGCTTTGCTTTTGCTTGTCAAAAGCTAGGTGTCAAAGGAAAAATATACATGCCTTCAGTTACTCCACAACAAAAAGTAACTAAAGTTAAAAAATTTGGAAAAGATTGGGTGGAAATAGTACTGGTGGGCGATACTTTTGACGATGCCTTTCAAGAGGCTATGGTTTATTCGACCGAGACAGGAAAAGCATTTATTCATCCTTTTAATGATATTAAAATAATTGAAGGTCAAGGTACCGTTGCCTTAGAAATTTTAAATCAGTACCCTCATCATATCGATTATCTCATTGCACCAATTGGTGGTGGTGGATTAATGGCAGGTTGTGGTATTGTTTTTAGTGCGTTGAGTCCAAAAACATTGATAATAGGCGTTGAACCTGCCGGCGCACCAGCAATGTTTGAGTCAATAAAGCAAGATAAAATAGTAACGCTTAATCAAATAGACAGCTTTGTCGATGGTGCTGCTGTAAAAAAGGTAGGAGAGATAAATTTTCCTATCGTTAAAAAAACGATGTCCAAGGTACTACTGGTGGATGAAGGAAAAGTTTGTCATACCTTACTTCAATTATATAATGACGAAGGATTTGTGGTTGAACCCGCAGGTACCCTGTCCATAGCAGCATTAGATGATATAAAGGAGGAAATTAAAGGTAAAACTGTTGTATGCATTGTAAGTGGCAGCAATAACGATATAACCAGAACGGAGGAAATTAGAGAACGCGCGCTTCTTTATAATGGGTTAAAACACTATTTTATTATTAGATTTCCTCAACGGGCGGGCGCCTTAAGGGAATTTCTTAACCATGTTTTAGGACCTAATGATGATATCACCCATTTTGAATATACCAAAAAAAATAATAGGGAGCTAGGTCCCGCTTTAGTTGGCATTCAGGTAAAATGTAAAGAAGATTACGATCTTTTATTGCAAAGGATGAATGAAAACGGGTTGCAGTTTCAATCTATGAATGAAAGTAAAATGTTGTATGAGTTATTAGTGTAGTTTAGTTTCAGATAACTGCATAATGATGTCAAACTGAGCATCAGTCACTGGCATAACACTCAAACGACTTTGTTTTATTAATCCAATATCCTGTAATTCAGGATGTTGTTTAATTTCCTTTAAACTTACTGCCCTATTTAATTTTTTAACAGGAACGATATCAATAGCAGACCAATCGCCCTTTTCTGCTGTTGGATCAGGATAAGCAGTGTGTAAAACTTTGGCAATACCTACAATTTCCAATCCTTCATTACTATGGTAGAAAAGAAGAATATCATCCCTCTCCATAGCTCGGAGAAAGTTTCTTGCACCGTAATTTCTTACACCATCCCACATAGATATTCCATCCTCCATTAAATTAGAAAAGCTAAAGACAAAGGGTTCAGATTTTATTAACCAAAAAGACATTTATTTTAAATTAAAGGGCTAAAAAAACAGGTAAGATAGCGTTAACACCTTCCTCGATAGGTAAAAGTACAGGAATTTTTAGTTTATCATAATATTCTTCTTGAAAAGCTTTTGCTTCCTCAGGCGAACAACCCTGAGTATTTAATACTAAAGCGATTACTTTTGCCCCATAAGCATTGATCAACGCAATTTCAGATTCAACCGAGGGAATTTCTCCCCAGTGAGCATCATCATCGTAATAAACTCTTTTTGGGGGATGCACTAAAACGGCATATTTGGCTTTTCCTGAAACGAAAAATTCAGAACCACATGGTCCGCTTGGATTTCGTAAGGCAGATTGTCCCTCCAGGAAGATAAAATCAGGATTTTCCTTTAAATAACATTCAACAATAGCATTTTCCAATTCACCGGAAACAAAATCATTTAAGGTAGAATCAAAAATAAATCCATATTCTCCCCCTTGCAGCCAACCGGTTTGACCGGTATAAATCATTTCTGCCTTTTTATTGTTTTTATTCAGTAGTTCCGTAAAAAATCGTGCTGAGGTCCTTTTACCTACTGCGCAATCAGTTCCAATAACTGCAATTACAGGACAATTTACCTGGTGGATTCGTCCAGTCCAAAAATGAAGATTATCTTTTGTTTTAGGTTTTCGAACATCTTTTAAATAGGCCTTGTTTTGCATTGCCAGTTCCACAAAATGCGGTTTATCAGATAAAAACTCATGTAAACCATTTACTAAGGATAATCCATTTTCTAAACATTCCAGAAGGATAACCTCTAAGTCTTTAGGAATAACACCGCCGTGAGTGGCTATTCCTATGATAGCTACCGTTGCCTCTGGAAATAATTGGATAGCTTCTTTGACAGACTCGATAATGGGGATATGTCGATGTGTGCCATCTAATTTTTCGCCAGCATCCGAACCATAATTTTTACTATCCACCACGGCCAGTATTTCAAACCGTTGGGTTCCACGAATTAGCCCATGGGCCGTTTTGGCATCAAGCTTATCATAAGCATCCAACGTCAAAATAATGGCCTTTTCCTTATTTATCATTTATTTAATATTGTAATAAATTAAGTACTTCTAAATTTCCTGTAAAATCAGTATCTTCCTCTTTTAGAATAAGATATAAATTAGACATTGAAAAACCTGTGTTTTTAGCAACAATATCAAGCTGAATACCTGGATTTTCAGCTAACAATCTTCTTGCCTTTTTTTCTTTTATTTTCTGAATCAATTGGTTAGGAGTTAAATTAAAGTCAGACTCCAGTTTACGATAAAAAGATCTTTTTTTCATTTCTGAAAAAACTATTAAATCATCAACAGAAACATAATTAAGATTCTCTAAAATAAACGCACCTAAACCATATATAAATTCATCCTTTTCGTCTTTAAAAATGATATTTTTTTGCAGATCCACCTTTTTGGCAGGTTTAAATCGAAGCAGGAATAAAGTGCCAACGATTAAAAACAGTATGGTTATTAACATGAATAATACTAAATTATTTGAATCTGCTTCTTCTTTAAAATCCTCTGAAAAATCTAAAGGATTAAATGAGATCAAACCATTTATACTGCCAAAATAAAAAATACCATTATGGGATAAATAAGAACGCTTATTAAATTCTAATCCCTGAAAAAAAACATTTATTCTTCCATTGAACTTATTGTACCGATACAAGCCCGCTGCAGTACTAATCCAGTAATATCCATTATTATCCTTTAGAACGGCATAAGTTTCCAAATCAGGAAAAGTCTGATTTAAAATTATTTTTTCCGCTTTTTTATTTTCTGCAGAATAAATATAGACACCTTGTTTAGTAGCTACCCAAAAAATCTCTCCAAATTTCGATATTGAATTAGTTTCAATTGAGGGTAAATAGTTGGCCTTTGATATTAAGTTACCGTCAAAAGAATATATTCCATCTACAGATGAAATGAATAATGTATCACCAATGATATGGGTATCATTTATTTTGATCTTTGTTTTATACTTCTCTGGCTGTTCAAAATCAAAAAGTCCTGAAGAGGCGACCACCCATTTTTTACCTTTATAAAATTTTAAATTTAGTATAAGCCCATAATCAGGTACTTCCTTTTCAAAATTAAATTTTAGTAACTTTTTATTTACTAAAGAATAACGGAATATATCTCTTTGAGAGGTAAAATAAATATCTCTGGTAACACTATCAAATGTTAATCCCTCAGAAATTAAAATTTCAGAAAAAACTCTTTTCTCATTTCTGAAAATCCCTGAATAGGTACTCACGTACATGTTAGAATTGATCCACAAAATATTTCTTGTAGAAATTCCTTCGAGCAGGTTAACAAAATTTTTCTTAATTTCTACCCTATAAAGTTTATTTCCAGAGGCAACCCAACTGATTCCTTTTTTGTCTTTAGCCAATGAAATTAAATTATTAGAATTAGCAGGTAGAAATTTCAACCAAACCTGATTTTTTTTCCAATCACTAATAAAAATCCCTTCTTTTTTTATAACATCACTAATATTAGTTAATTTCCCATTTCTTATGGCTAAAGCTCCTTTATTATAGTTTTTATCAATTTCCCAATACTTGCTACCGTCATATTGAAATAATCCTACGGAGGTTTCCAGAAAAATATTTCCCTTTGCATCATTTACCATTGACCTGACAGTAAAAGGAAGATAAATTACCTCGGAAAAGGTAGTATCCTGACCCTTCAAGGGTGAAAAAAAATGGTGACTTAAAAAAAAATAACAAAAAGAAATACCGAGTCCCTTAAAATTCATTCAAGAAGTTTAAATACATCATCCAAAATCGACGGCAAAATTAGGAAAGAAAAGTCAAAAGTTCCTTAATAACCAATATTTTCATGAAATATCATTAAATTACACCCGTTAACCCAATAAAATATTGAATTTTCAGATGATGAACCTATTTTACCTTCTCAAAATACCATTTGTAGTATTAAGCATGCTACTTTTTGGTCAATTATCCTTTTTTTTCAACAATGAGCCACCCAAAATATTGGTTTTTTATAAGACCGCTGGGTTTGTGCACGAATCTATTCCTGATGGGATTGCTGCTGTTAAAAAATTAGGATTGGCAAATGGATTTACCGTTGATGTCACAAATGATGCAACTTTAATTTCCGAAGAAAACTTATCCAAATATGCAGCTGTAGTTTGGTTAAGCACTACTGGAGATGTTTTGAACCACTACCAGGAAGCTGATTTTGAAAGATATATACAGGCAGGTGGCGGTTATGTAGGGATACATGCAGCTGCCGATACGGAATACGAATGGGGTTGGTATAACAGACTGGCTGGAGGTCAATTTTTAGACCATCCAGGTATAAATGATCCTCATCCAAATGTACAGAAAGGAAAAATTAATATAGCTGATAAAGCACACGCATCCACTAAATTCCTTCCTGAAACCTGGGAAAGAACAGATGAATGGTATAGCTATAAAAAAATGAACCCTAAGGTAAATGTTTTGATGAACCTTGATGAATCAAGCTATTTAGGTGGTTTTAAAATGGGAAAACATCCCATTGCCTGGTATCACGAATTTGATGGTGGAAGGGCTTTCTACACGGCTGGTGGACATACTAAAGAGTCCTACACTGAAGATTTATTTTTAAAACATGTACTTGCAGGCATTCAATATGCTATGGGTGAAAACAAGACCTTAGATTATAGCAAAGCTAAAACACAGAGAGTTCCTGAAGAAAATAGATTTGAAAAGAAAAACCTGGTTCAAGGTGGATTCACAGAGCCCACTGAAATGACTATTCTTCCAAATTTTGACATCCTTATTGCCCAAAGAAGGGGTGAAATTTTACTATATAAAAATGGAAGCGAAGAGGCTAAGGAAATAGTAAAATTAGATGTTTATTGGAAAACAGAAACGCCGGGTGTAAATGCCGAAGAAGGATTAATGGGTATTCAGAAAGATCCTAATTTTGCTTCCAATGGTTTTGTATATGTATATTATGCTCCTTCCGGTGATAAAGCGGTAAATAGACTTTCCAGATTTACTTTCAAAAATGACCAATGGGATATGAGCTCTGAAAAAATCATTTTAGAGGTGAATTCTCAACGGAATATTTGTTGTCATACGGGTGGTTCTATTGCCTTTGATAAAAATGGTTTATTGTATTTATCTACAGGTGATAATGCTACACCATTTAATCAACCTAAAGGCGGATTAGTTTTACGTGGTTTTGCTCCATTAGATGACAGACCAGGACTTGAGCAATACGATGCAAGAAGAAGCTCTGGAAATAGTAATGATTTAAGAGGTAAAATATTAAGGATTAAGGTAAATGCTGATGGCACTTATGATATTCCAGAAGGTAATTTATATGCTGTAGGTACCCCAAAAACAAGACCTGAAATTTATGTTCAAGGAAATAGAAATCCTTACAGAATTACGGTAGATCAAAAAAATGGTTATTTATATTGGGGAGAGGTTGGTCCGGATTCCAATGTGGATAGTTTAAAAACGAGAGGTCCAAGAGGTTACGACGAGGTAAATCAAGCACGCAAAGCGGGTAATTTTGGATGGCCATATTTTGTTGGAAATAATTATGCCTACTCTGAGTATAATTTTGATTCCGGTGAAACTGGTATCACATTTGACCCAAAGAATCCTGTGAATAATTCCAGAAATAATACCGGGATTACTCAATTACCTCCAGCACAACCAGCCTTCATTTGGTACCCTTATGATACTTCACCAGATTTTCCATCTGTAGGTACTGGAGGCCGAAATGCCATGGCAGGTCCTGTTTATTATAGCGATCTTTATCCTGAAGCAACCAGATATCCTTCTTATTATGATGGCAAATTTTTTGCTTATGAATGGATTAGAGGATGGATAAAAGCAGTTACAATGCTTCCAAATGGTGATTTTGATAAAATGGAACCATTCATGGGATCCACGAAATTTAATGCCCTGATTGACCTTGAAATTGGACCAGATGGTAGATTTTACGCGCTGGAATATGGTAATGGCTGGTTTTCAAAAAACATGGATGCTGCCCTTTCAAGAATTGATTACAACGCAGGGAACAGGTCACCCGTAGTTAAAAACATTAAGGTTGATAAAACATCCGGAGCCATTCCTTTCTCTGCCAAATTTTCTGTTACAGCGAGTGACCCTGAAAATGATAAGTTAACTTATACCTGGGATCTAGGCAATGGTCAGACCATAAATACCATGGTGCCTGAACTTTCTTATACATTTAAAGAGATAGGCGATTACGACGTACATGTAAAAGTTAGTGACCCAAGTAACTTGTCTGCAAAAAGTGGATTAGTTTCTGTGTATGCTGGTAATATTGCGCCAGAGGTAAATATTGACATTATCAGTAATAAGACTTTTTATTTTCCAAAGAAGCCTGTAGATTATTCAGTATCAATTAATGATGCGGACGACAAAAAAGCCATTAAAAATATTGCTTCTTTATATGTTTCCGCTGATTATATCTCTGGTTTGGATCAAGCCGAGGCCTCAAAAGGTCATTTAATTGTTGCCGATGCGATTATTGGAAAAAGTATTGTCAATTCATCTACTTGTATCACTTGTCATAAAGCAGACGAACCTTCTATAGGTCCTTCATTCACCGATGTGGCAAAAAAATACAGAAGACAGCCAAATGTAACTACCTATTTGTTAAATAAGATACAAAAAGGTGGTTCAGGTGTTTGGGGAGAAACCGTCATGCCAGCAAATACTGAATTAAAAAATGACGATGCTACTAAAATTATTTCCTATATCATGTCTTTGGGGCAAAAAGAAGCACCAAAACCATCTTTACCAGCCAAAGGGATTGTAGCAGATCCACTATTAGGAAAAACTTTCAGTGAAAGCGGTATGTTTGTCTTAAATGCAAGTTTCACTGACCGGGGTGGAAAAGAATCTAAGCCTTTAAGTGGAAATGGTTCTGTGGTCCTAAAGAGTCCAAAAATTGGCATGGATCAGGCTAAAAATCTAAATGGATTTTCAATCATGAAATATGGCGGACAAACATTAATGATGTTCCCTTCTACCCAGGCTTCATTTTCGCTGAACGATATTGATTTAACTCAAATCATTAAGCTTCAGATTGCCGCTGCCGGACAAGAAGAGGGAAAGGATGGCTATTCCATAGAAGTACGTTTAGACAGCCCAACGGGCAAGGTTCTTGGAAGTTCTATATTTAAATTAACAGCTACAGGTCCAAAACCTCCTTATTTTGGTGGTTGTGAAATAAAGCTTACTCCAGTAACAGACAAGAAAAAACATACCTTGTATTTTGTTACTAAACCCATTAAAGAGGGTGAACCTGCCGCCGCAATGGTCAATATTGAATTTAAAACTGAATAAATAAGATTTTATAATTAAAAAAGGGCCAGTAGATGATTTCTTACTGGCCTTTTTTATTAAGGTTTTTGCCAGGGTGTTTTACCCGCCTGTTGAATATGCCTCATTAATCTTTTGTTTAAATCTGCAAAAATCTTTGGATTTTCTTTTATCACATTCATTTTTTCAAAAGGATCAACTTTCAAATTATACAATTCCATAGGTAATCCTGGGTAATTTCTAATCAATTTCCAATCACCAAATCTTAACGCATAACTACAATCACCATTATAATTTGCCCCTCCTTCTCTTCTGGTAAAGTACATTTCCCGAATTTCCATCGTGTCAGGTGATGAATTCTTTAATTCATTAAGCATACTTTTTCCTACGAATGACGCATCTTGCTGAACCCCAGTTATATCCAAAATGGTATGAAAAAGGTCCATAGACAGCCAATTAGATTCTGAAATGCGTCCTTTTTCAATCATTTCAGGCCATGCAATACAGGTTGGAACTCTCAAACCACCTTCATACATACTCTGTTTGCCATCGCGGTAAGGACCATTATTTGCGAGATCAGGCAAATGTCCTCCATTGTCACTGGTGAAAATAATCAATGTATTATCATATAACCCCTGATCTTTTAAAGATTGAATAACGGTACCGATCCTATAATCCAAATGTTCAATAAATGCGACGAGGTTCGCTCTTTTTTCAGGTAATTGAGGTTCGCGCATCTTTACTTTTTCCAACCATTCAGCAGGAGGTTGAACTGGAAAATGTGGTGCATTATAAGCAAGGTAAAGAAAGAATGGTTTCTTATTTTGAGATTGTCTTTTAATATAATCGATGGACCAATCAGAAAATAAATCTGTTGCATGCCCCACCGGATCAATAACCTTTTCATTTAATCTCATATAATTGATGTCATGGCGTCTATGCGACCAATAATCATCCATCATATCACCCAGCCATCCATGGAAATAGTCAAACCCTTTTTCATTTGGCAAATTTGGCGAAGTTAATCCCAGATGCCATTTTCCAATGATTGCGGTGTTATATCCACCATCTTTCAGATAGGTAGGGAGTAATTTTACCTTTGGATTTAAATACCCCCAATTATCTTCTTCTTTGGTTCTTATAACTCCAGGCACCCCAACATAATCAGGATAAGTACCTGATAAAATAGCGGCTCTGGTGGGTGAACACACCGTACAATTAGCATAAAATTGATTAAATCTGATACCATTAGATGCAATACCATCAATATTGGGCGTCTTTATATCTTTTGTTCCCTGATAAGAAACATCATATAAACCTTGATCATCTGTTAAAATAAAGAGAATATTCGGTAAAGATTTTTCATCAGTTGCCATCTTTTGAAATGGATGAATGGAAGAAAATAAGCCTGCACATAAGCAAACAAGTAAAATATATCTCATATAGGGTAGATTTTTTTCTTAAATATAACATTATTGACATGAAAATTTAAACGCGTTAAAATGAGAATCCTACTTTTAATATATTATTTTAGCTTTGTTTATTGGTATTCATTTTCAGGTAATTTTCTATGAATAAATATGTTTTCGGTGTAGATTTTGGGACTGATTCAGTTCGTTCACTGTTGGTAAATGCGCTGAATGGAGAGGAAATAGCCACCTCCGTTTTTTATTACCCGCGTTGGAAAAATCAACTTTTTTGTCATCCTGTATTGAACCAGTTTCGTCAACATCCGCTGGATTATCTGGAAGGTTTGACCTACACCATAAAAGCTTGTCTTCAAGGACTTAGTGAGGAAATTATTCAAAATATAAAAGGCATTTCAATAGATACAACAGGTTCAACACCTGTTGCCGTTGATGAATCTGGCACTCCCCTTTCCTTACTTCCCGAGTTTGCTGATAATCCAAACGCCATGTTTATTTTATGGAAAGATCATACCAGCATTGAGGAAGCCGAGTCTATCAATAAATATAATCAACAAAGTAATATCGATTATTTGCAATATGTTGGTGGGATATATTCCTCCGAATGGTTTTGGGCGAAATTGCTACATATTTTAAAAACAGATGAAAAAATAAGGTCTAACATCGCCAGCTTTGTGGAACATTGTGACTGGATACCCTTTGTATTAACAGGTGGAAAAAGCCTTAAAGATTTAAAACGAGGCATTTGTGCAGCTGGTCATAAAGCATTATGGTCAGAATCTTTTGATGGGTATCCTCCCAATGATTATTTTGCTGCTATTGATGCTTTGCTGGATGGCTTTACAGAAAAATTGCATCAAAATATATATTCCACAGATAGTATTGCAGGAAAAATAGCGCCTGAATGGTCCGAAAAATTAGGATTACCTCTTGATGTAACCATTGGCATTGGTGCTTTTGACGCACATGTTGGTGCCGTTGGCGGTCAAATTGAACCTTTTTATCTAAGTAAAGTAATGGGCACATCCACCTGCGATATGATGGTGGTTTCAGCTAAAGACTTGAATAATAAATGCGTTAAAGGAATATGTGGACAGGTAAAAGGATCTATTTTACCCGGCTTATATGGTTTGGAAGCTGGCCAATCGGCCTTTGGTGATGTTTACGCCTGGTTTAAAAACCTGCTACTTATGCCGGCCATAAAAATTATTGAAGAATCAGCGATGCTATCTGAAGATCAAAAGAAGGAATTAATACATTCCTTAGATTCAAATTTATTGCATAAACTTTCACAACAAGCTGACGAATTACCCCTTGAAATATCATCAACCTTAGCTGTGGACTGGCTAAATGGTCGAAGAACACCTGATGCAGAACAACGACTAGAAGGTGCCATGTCCCATTTGAATTTAGGAACTGAAGCACACCATGTATTTAGAGCCTTAGTAGAAGCCACTTGTTTTGGTTCAAAAGCGATAGTGGAACGATTTATAATGGAAGGAATTCCCGTTAACGGTATCATTGGATTAGGTGGTGTGGCAAAAAAATCGCCTTTTATTATGCAAATGTTAGCTGACATACTAAATATGCCAGTTAAAGTACATAAAAGTGAACAAACTTGTGCCCTCGGCGCTGCCATGTTCGCTGCAACAGCCGCTGGAATCTATTCTCAGGTTGAACAGGCTATGCAAGCTATGGGTGCTGGATTTGAAAAAACATATTATCCCAATCAGGAAAAAGTAGATTTGTATCAGAGGAGGTATCAAAAATACCTATCGCTGGGTAACTATCTGGAAAAAAACCTAATGTAGCCAATGAAACATTTTAAATCTTTAAAAAAGGAATGTTATCAAGCCAACATGCAATTACCTGCTTTAGGCCTGGTCCTGTTTACTTTTGGAAATGTAAGCGTGGCAGACCATAAAAACAACGTTTTTGCCATAAAACCAAGCGGTGTTCCGTATAGTGAACTCACCCCACAAAAGATGGTTATTGTCGATTTTGATGGTCGCGTTTTAGATGGAAAACTCAGACCATCTTCAGATACAAAAACCCACGCTTTCCTTTATAAAAACTGGGGCCAGATAAACAGTATTGTTCATACTCATTCAACGTACGCAACGGCCTGGGCACAAGCCCAACGAGAAATTCCTATTTATGGAACAACTCATGCCGATCATTTAACAGAGGCAGTGCCTTGCGCTCCCCCTATGAGTAATGAAATGATACAAGGCGATTATGAAATGGAAACAGGACAACAGATTATTCAACATTTCCTTGAAAAAAAATTAGATTATCAAGAAATTGAAATGATCCTCCTTGGAAATCATGCGCCATTCACCTGGGGAAAAAATAGCCAAAAGGCCCTTTATAATGCTGCTGTTTTGGAAGAGATTGCCCGAATGGCCTGGTTAACAGAACAGATAAATCCGGAAGCGCCTTTGCTTAAAGATGCTTTGATTAAAAAGCATTTTGAAAGGAAGCATGGGCCTGATGCCTATTATGGACAACAATAAATCATTGATAATGGATTCTTTTGAAAAACTTGAAATTTGGTTCCTAACGGGAAGCCAACATTTATATGGGCAGGAAACACTTAATAAAGTAGCAGATAATGCACTGCACATTGTGCACTATCTTAAAAATTACTTGCCCATTCAGTTGATTTTAAAACCTGTATTAAAGTCATCTGAAGAAATCTACCAACTCATCCTCGATGCCAATTATACTACTAATTGTATTGGCATTATCACCTGGATGCATACGTTTTCACCTTCAAAAATGTGGATTAACGGCTTGAAGATTTTACAAAAGCCCCTATGTCACCTTCATACGCAATTCAATCGCGATATCCCATGGAACGATATTGATATGGATTTTATGAATCTGAATCAATCTGCCCATGGTGACCGTGAATTTGGATATATCCTGTCACGAATGAAAATTCCCCGAAAGGTAATTGTTGGACATTGGCAGAATGAACGCGTATCCAGTCAATTAAAAGATTGGACCAGAGCGATATTAGGTTGGCATGACCTTCAGAACGCCAAATTTGTCCGTTTTGGTGATAATATGAGGCAAGTGGCTGTTACTGAAGGAGACAAAGTGGAGGCTCAGATAACATTTGGTTTTCAAGTAAATACCCATGGAATTGGTGATTTGGTTTCAGAAATCGACCAGGTTAAAGCATCGGAGATAGATGATTTATGTGAGGTTTATGATCAAGAATATCATTTATCAATCTCATTATCAAAAGACAGTTCTCACTATAATTCATTAAGAGAGGCTGCAAAAATAGAGTTGGGATTAACAAATTTTTTAACAAAGGGAGATTATAAGGGATTTACCACCACTTTTGAGGATTTACATGGATTGACGCAATTGCCGGGCATTTCCGTTCAGCGTTTAATGCAAAAAGGATTCGGATTTGGTGCTGAAGGAGATTGGAAAACGGCAGCCTTGTTAAGAGCAATGAAAACCATGAGTATTGGATTATCAGGTGGGAATTCCTTTATGGAAGATTATACTTATCATTTTGAGCCCAATAATGAAATGGTATTAGGGGCACACATGTTGGAAATTTGTCCCAGCATTGCTCACGAAAAACCCTCCTGTGAAATTCATCCCTTAGGTATTGGTGGAAAATCTGATCCAGTCAGACTTGTTTTCAATGTTCGGGGAGGAAAAGCCCTAAATGCCTCCCTGATAGATCTTGGTCATAGATTCCGTCTTTTAGTTAATGAAGTGGAAGCCGTAACTCCCCTTAATAATTTACCTAAACTTCCTGTTGCCAGGGTTTTATGGAAACCTCAACCTGATATGGAAACTGCTTGTGCTGCCTGGTTACTGGCAGGTGGGGCACACCATACGGTGTATAGTCAAAGCATAAACACGGAGACATTACAGGATTTTGCAGAAATAGCTGGCATTGAACTTGCTTTAATTCATAAAGAAATGGGCAACCTAAGTCACTTTAAAAATGAGTTAAGGCAAAATGAAGCTAGTTTTAAATAAAAGATTAATTTCAAAAAAACGAAAATGTCTGGGCTATGCACATAAAAAATTATATGAAAAAATGCTATTTGTAATTTGTAAAATCTTGTAATTCTTAAAATCAGTGATTCAAAACCGAATGTAAGAGGTATATTTCAACTAGAAAAACTGTCGTAAAAAAATATAATATCCAACGGGCATAATCTCAGAAAATAATCCATTTTTTATCCTTTGACATCACAAAGTCCTATTATCCCAATGTATGAAGTAGCATAAAAAAAGAGGCTATCTGTTAATAGATAACCTCTCTTTGGAGTGATTCCGACAGGATTCGAACCTGTGACCTACGGATTAGAAGTCAGTTGCTCTATCCAGCTGAGCTACGGAACCAATTAGGCTGCAAAAATACATTAATTTTACAAATTACAAAATAATTTTTTGAAAATATTAAAGTAAACTTAATTAATCGCAGGCAACCTATATTAAAAATCCACCGTTAATCCATAAAAATTAAACCATGAAAAGTCCTTTGTTTTTATTATTACTATTAGTTGCAGTTATTTTTTCCTGTACACAGGGAATTGAAGATCCTATTGTGACACCAACTAATCCATGTTCCACTGTTACATTCAAAACAGACATAACGCCCATTATCAACCAAACATGTGCTATAAAATCGTGTCATGTATCAGGGACTGGATTAGGTGATTATACTGTTTATGCAGGTCTGGCAAAAGAAGCGACAAATGGTGGATTTAAAAAAGAAGTGTTAACCAATAAATCTATGCCACCTAGAAATTCAAGTGGACAGACCAGTTTAACGGCAGCACAATTGGAAAAATTTACTTGTTGGATAAATGCAGGTTCTCCAAATAATTAAAATAAGATATATTATATTCCTATTTTCGTTTTGTTTATATTTAGAGTAACCCAAACGGAAATAGGAATGAGATATATTGTACTTATTATTTTATCGTTCATTTTTAATGACCTTTCTGCACAAAAGCAAAAACAACCAAATATCATATTCATTTTAGCAGATGATTTAGGTTATGGTGATTTGGGTGTGTATGGACAAGAATTAATTGAGACCCCTCATATAGACGCGTTGGCTAAAGGAGGCTTAAAATTTAATCAGTTTTATTCTGGTGCCCCAGTTTGTGCGCCCGCGAGATACACCCTATTGACAGGAAAACATACCGGCCATTCTTTTATAAGGGGGAATGATGAATGGGGTTCAAGAGGAGATGTATGGAGTTTTGCCTCTATGTTGGAGAATCCAAGGCTTGAGGGTCAATATCCTATACCAGATAGTACTTTTACTATACCTGAAATGCTAAAAAGTAAGGGATATACCTCTGCTGCTGTTGGAAAATGGGGTTTAGGTGCTCCGGAAACAGAAGGTTTACCAACCAGACAAGGTTTCGATTTTTTCTATGGGTATAATTGCCAACGATGGGCACATACGTACTATCCTCCTTTTTTGTGGAAAAACGAAAAAAGAGTTTCCCTTGGTAATCCTTTAATGCTGGCTGCACAAAAATGGAAAGTTGGTGTTGATTCAACCAGAGAAGAAAATTATGCTCCTTTTGTTGGGCTGGAATATGCTCCTGAATCAATGTTAAAGGAGGCTGTTCAATATATAGAGACCAATAAAAACAACCCATTTTTTCTTTATTTTGCTTCACCTATACCTCATGCAGGGTTACAGGCACCAAAGCGTTGGATTGATTATTATCAGAAAAAACTCGGAAAGGAGGATCCCTATTTAGGCAACAAAGGATATGTTCCAGCCTACGCTCCTAAAGCCACCTATGCTGCCATGATTTCCTATCTGGACGAACAAGTCGGCACTTTGGTATCCACCTTAAAAGCATTGGGATTATATGAAAATACATTAATCATATTTACTAGCGACAATGGCCCAACCTACGCCGGAGGAGTTGATGCCGCCTATTTTAATTCAGCAGGACCGTTCCCGGAACATCCTGATCGTATAAAAGGATCTGTCTTTGAGGGAGGTATTCGTGTACCATTCATCGCTCATTGGCCTGCAAAAATTAAAGCGGCTGGAATTTCAGAACACATTGGGTATTTTCCAGATATTTTCCCCACATTTTCTGATCTGGTAGGTACAAAATCTCCAGCCAATACAGATGGCATCTCCATTTTACCAACCTTAACGAATAAGGGCAAACAAAAAGCTCATCCATGGCTTTATTGGGAATTTCCCGAGTATGGCGGACAACAGGCCATACGCCAGGGTGATTGGAAAATGATTCGACTTAAATTACACAAGGAAGATGGTAAACCAGCTCTTTATAACCTGGCAAATGACCCAAAAGAAGCCATTGACTTAAGCCAACAATTTCCGGAAAAGGTTTCTGAATTGAATAAAATTATTATTTCTCAACACGTAGAATCTGAAAATAAAAAATTCAGAATTAGCCGATTGGGAGATACTATTAATCCATAATTATTAAGACATCCATGAAAAATATTGCGCTTTTACTTCTTTGTTTGGTTTTATTTCAATGTAAAAATGACACAAAAGTAACTATTGAAAAAGAAACTGTATCGACAGCATTACCCATGTGCCATCAAGGTATTCCAGGGGAAGAAGCCATACAAAAAAAATGGATGGAAGAAATAAATGAGATAAAACCTGATGTAAAAATGGCAAAGGAAACCAACGGGATGGTGTTCATTCCCGAAGGAACCTATACCAGAGGGGCTACCGAATATCCTGCTGAAAGAAATCAAACCGAAGGAAGTTTGCCAAGAAAGGATGAGTATCCTCTCAATAAAATAAACATACCCTCATTTTATATGGACGCTCATGAGGTCACAAACAAAGAGTTTGAAAAATTTGTCAAGGCCACTGGATGGATAACCATTGCAGAAAGACCCATTGATATTAATGAAATAGCTAAACAAATGCCACCTGGCACTCCCCTACCTGATCCTGAAACATTAAAACCAGGATCATTGGTTTTTAAAGAAGTCTCTCCAGAGGAAAATCATTTTTCAGAATGGTGGACATTTACAGCAGGAGCCAACTGGAAACATCCACAAGGGCCTGGTAGCATGTACAAAGCAGATCATCCTGTGGTTCATGTGAGTTGGTATGACGCCATGGCCTATTGTAAATGGTCGGGTAAAAGGTTACCTACTGAGTCTGAATGGGAATATGCAGGAAGAGGCGGAAGTGAGTCAGCACTATATGCCTGGGGGAATAGTGCACCAGGTCAGGAGAAATCACAGGGAAATTATTGGCAGGGGGTCTTTCCTAATAAAAATACAGGGGAAGACGGGTACCTGAAAACAAGTCCAGTTGGAACATTCAAACCCAATGAGTATGGATTATATGATATGAGCGGAAATGTATGGGAATGGTGTAACGATTGGTATCATTGGTATGCCTATACTTGTGATTCCGAAAGTGAATTATTGGAAAACCCAAGTGGTCCGTCCAAAAGTTTTGATCCATCTTTTCCAAATACAGCACAAAAAACAATGCGCGGCGGTTCCTTTCTTTGCAATGATTCTTACTGCGCAGGTTACAGAGTAGCAGCCAGAATGAAATCAAGTCCGGATACTGGTTCAGAACATACTGGATTTCGCTGTGTAAAATCAGGTAATTACTAATGGTTTTTTCTTATTTTTAAAGAATCTAATTTTAAAATAGGCGGTTTTGTAAGATTTTTATTTCAAAAAAGGTAAAAAAACTTACATTTACAAAAACACCTGTTAAAATAGATTCATGCAACCAACCGACATTAAAGACCCGGAATACTTTCATAAAGTAGTAGATTGCCAGTATGCCTGTCCTGCGCATACCCCAGTTCCAGAATATATTCGCCTTATTTCGCAAGAAAAATACACCGAGGCTTACATGATTAACTGGGAATCCAATGTATTTCCCGGCGTTTTAGGAAGGACCTGCGACAGACCCTGTGAACCAGCTTGCAGAAGAGGTAGAATAGAGGAGGAACCAGTGGCTATTTGTCGTTTAAAAAGAGTGGCAGCCGATAATAAAGGTGAAGTGAAACCTTTTATGCCTCAGGGACCTTTTTCTTTCAATGGTAAGAAAATCGCTTTAGTTGGCGGTGGACCTGCCTCTTTAACCGTAGCCAGAGATCTTGCTCCTCTAGGATATGAAATCCATTTATTCGATGAGCAATTTAAAGGAGGAGGATTTATGAGGAGTCAAATTCCTTCCTTCCGATTACCTGAATCGGTACTGGATGAAGAAGTAAATTATATTCTTGATCTTGGTATTCACACTCATTTTAACCATTTTGTACATAGTCTGGAGGAGCTATTGTCACAAGATTATGATGCAGTATTTGTGGGAACTGGCGCTCCAAAAGGAAGGGATTTACCTGATTTGCCCGGACGAAATGAGGGCGCAAAAAATATTCATATTGGCATTAACTGGTTGGCAAATGTTGCTTTTGAACATACCACCAACATTGGAAAAAAGGTCATTGTGCTCGGTGGAGGAAATACAGCCATGGATTGCTGCAGGACGTCAAGAAGACTTGGTGGAGAATCTGTTAAAGTAGTGGTAAGGAGCCCATATAGCGAAATGAAAGCCTCTCCCTGGGAAAAAGAAGATGCTATGCATGAGGATATTCCCATTGTAGATAATCACGTTCCCATTGAATTTGTCGTGAAAGATGGCGTCTTGAAAGGAATGAATTTTGAGAAAGTAACGCCCATTATTGAAAATGGAAAGAGAAAACTGGTTCCTACCGGTGAACCTCTTGTTTTTATTGAAGCTGATGATGTTTTAATTGCTATTGGCCAGGAAAATAGCTTTCCATGGATTGAACGAAATATAGGTGTTACTTTTGATAAATGGGACATGCCTGAAGTCGATACATTAACTCATGCCTCATCTCATCCAAAAGTATTTTTTGGAGGAGATGCAGCATGGGGGCCTAAAAATGTCATTACAGCGGTCGCTCATGGACATCAGGCTGCTATTTCCATAGATCTTGCTTGCAGAAATCTACCATTGACTCAAAGGCCCTCCCCTTTTGTTAATCTTGTTAGCCAGAAAATGGGTTTACATGAATGGGCTTATGAAAGTAATGTAGTTAATGATGTAAGGTACACCGTAGCTCAGGCTGATAAAAAAGTCACGCTAAGTAATAGAAAAACTGAAGTTGAACTTGGATTTACCAAACATGAAGGGTGTAAGGAGGCAGAAAGATGCTTGAATTGTGATGTTCAAACCGTTTTTGTTGAAGATAAATGTATTGAATGTGATGCCTGTGTTGATATTTGTCCAACCACTTGTATCACCTTCATTGACAATGCAGAGGAAGATGAATTGAGACAATTATTGAATATGCCCGCCTTGAATACCTCACAGGACTTATATGTTTCAGCCCCGCTTAAAACTAAAAGAGTCATGGTTAAGGACGAGGATGTTTGTCTTCATTGCGGTTTATGTGCAGAAAGATGCCCTACCTCAGCATGGGATATGCATAAATTTTTATATAAAGTGACTAAAGCAGGTTAATTTCAGAGTATGTCAGATAAATTAAAAATAAATGACTTTGTTGTCAGATTCGCCAATGTGAATGGAACAGGGTCAGCCAGTGCCAATTTACTTTTTTGTAAGGCCATTTTTAGAATGGGTATTCCCGTAACACCAAAAAATATTTTTCCTTCTAATATTCAAGGTTTACCAACCTGGTACGAAGTGAGGGTCAGTGAAAAAGGTTATTTAGGCCGACGGGATGGTATTGACCTAATGGTTGCCGTTAATGCACAAAGTATGGAGGCTGATATAAAAAGTGTTCGTCCAGGAGGATATTTGCTTTATGATAGTAGCAAAAAATTACCTGATCATTACAGAAGGGATGATATATATTTTATTCCCATTCCACTTATGGAGATTTGTAATGAAACCTATACCGATGCCAGACTCAGATTATTATTTAAAAATATCATCTATGTTGGAGCCTTGGCAGAATTGATGCAATTTGATTTTTCTGTGTTTGAATCTTTATTGGGAGACCAATTCAAAGGCAAGGAAAAGTTAATTGCCCCCAATTTAAATGCCCTGAAATTAGGTTCAGATTTTATAAAAGCAAATTACAGGGGTACTTTTGATTTAAAGGTTGAAAGAAGAGATTTACTCAAGGATGCCATTATGACGGATGGAAATAGTGCCTGTGGATTGGGGGCTATTTACGGAGGTGCGACTTTTGCAGCCTGGTATCCGATAACACCATCTACCTCGGTAGTTGAAGCTTTTATGGAATATGCTGATGAATTTCGAGAAGAAAAAGAGACGGGCAAACGAAAAGTGGCCATTATTCAGGCAGAAGATGAATTAGCTGCCATTGGCATGGTGATTGGTGCCAATTGGAATGGTGCCAGAGCCTTTACCGCAACAAGTGGTCCAGGTTTATCCTTAATGAATGAATTTTTAGGTCTGGCGTATTTTGCAGAAATACCTTTAGTACTCATTGATGTTCAACGAACGGGACCCTCCACTGGAATGCCAACGAGAACCCAACAATCCGATATTTTGGAAGCAGCTTATGCTTCTCACGGAGATACCAGACATATTTTATTGTTCCCTTCCACTCCAAAAGAATGTTTTGATTTGACCGCTACCGCATTTGACCTGTCGGAACAGTTGCAAACACCCGTAATTCTCATGACAGATTTAGATTTAGGGATGAATGATCACATTTCTGAACCATTCTCATGGGATGATTCTAAAGAATACCAAAGAGGAAAAGTCCTTGATTATGATGATTTAGAAGAAATAGAGCGATTTGGCAGGTATTTGGATGTTGATAATGATGGAATAACCTATAGAACAATACCAGGCACTCATCCAACAAAGGGTTCCTTTTTCACCAGGGGAACATCAAGAGATGAATATGCTGCCTACACGGAAAATAGTCCTGCATATCAAAGAAATATGGATCGATTGGTCAAAAAATGGATTACAGCAAGAGAATATGTTCCGTCTTCACAATTATATCAGGTAGAAAATAATTCAGAATACGGTATCTTATTTTTTGGAACTTCACAATATGCTGCTGAAGAAGCCATGGACATGTTAAAAGAGGAGAAATTTTTAGTGGATGGACTTCGTATAAAATCATTCCCCTTTGACCAGATAGCTATTGATTTTCTTCAAAGTCATAAATATATTTTCATAGTAGAGCAAAATAGAGATGCCCAAATGAAAAGCCTTATTATGATTGAACTGGGTATTTCCGCTGAAAAGCTCATTTCCGTTTTGAATTACGATGGATTACCGATAACTGCCACCAATATTGTTCATCAGATTACTCATTCATTAGAAAGAGTTGAAAAATATACCACTGTATGACCTTCATCAAACCAAAATTCAGACATCCTGATTTACCTAAGAACAAACTAGGTTACACCCTCTCCTATTACGAAGGTGCCTTATCAACCTTATGTGCAGGCTGTGGCCATGATTCTATCAGTGCTGCCATCATACAATCAGCCTTTGAAATGAATATTGAACCTCATAAGTTAGCCAAATTATCAGGTATTGGATGTTCATCGAAAACGCCAACCTATTTTCTTGGTAATTCACATGGCTTCAATAGTGTACATGGAAGAATGCCTTCTGTCGCCACCGGAGCAAATATGGCCAATAAAGATTTGATATATCTAGGTGTTTCCGGTGATGGTGATACAGCATCTATTGGCATGGGTCAATTTGTCCATGTTATCCGTAGAAATCTGAAAATGATTTACATTGTCATGAATAATGGATGTTATGGATTAACAAAAGGGCAAGATTCCGCCACTGCTGACAATGGATCAATTAGTAAAGCGGGCATTGTCAATCAATTCCAGGCGATCGATTTATGCGGATTAGCCATTGAACTAGGTGCCACTTTTGTTGCACAAAGTTTTTCAGGGGATAAAAAACAACTCATTCCTTTAATAAAAGCGGCAATGGCGCATAATGGATTTGCCTTCATTAACGTCATTTCCCCTTGTGTTACCTTTAACAATAATAAAGGATCTACTAAATCTTATGACTTCGTAAGAGGTCATTTGGAAGCCACTGGTACTTTTGATTTTGTTCCAGAAATGGAGGAAATAACAACTACCTATGAATCAGGGGAAAAACACGCCATAAAATTACATGATGGATCGTTATTACAATTCAACAAATTAGATAGTGACTGGGATCCTTTAGATCGTTTTTCTGCTATGAAAGCAGTGCATCAGGCAAGAGAAAAGAATGAAATCATAACAGGATTGCTTTACTTAAATCAAGGTGCTATGGATTTACATGAGCTGGTTAACACCTGTGACCGACCATTAAACACGCTTAAAAAAGAAGATTTATGCCCTGGCAATGGTGCTTTGGCCAGTATAAATGCAGGATTAAGGTAAAAAGGGACTTTAAAAACGGGATTTAATTTTTTCTACCACATTGATTGCGGAAATAATAGCCCCTTCCATATATCCACCAAATTGAGCGGCTGTTTCTGTGCCAGAAAAATATAATTTACCATTCATATAGCTTTCTTGCAAGAGGGGGTGACCATTATGTTGGTGAGGCCTTTGAATAATTTGAGGACCTCCTGATATAAACTCATCAGTCCACACTTTATCATCATAAGCAATAAAGTTTAGGATTTGATTTCCTAAAAGTGAAGCTAATTGCTTTAAAACCAATTCCTTTCTTACTTCCTGAGAATAGGAAGCGGCACCGCTGTTGAGAAATCCGGTAAAACCAAATTTAGATTCCTCAAAATTTGTATGATCATACATTTCAGTGACTATGCCAGCATGGCTGTAAAGCATACCAGAATAACCATTTTCGCGCCAAAAAGCCTTTTCATATTCCAATACAAATTTGACAGATCCAGCCATCCAGGTATGAACTGTTGGTAATAAATGGTAAATATCGTTTGGTAAATCAGGCGAAAACGATATTTTAACGCCAACCAAATGAGGAGGCATACATAAAACAACTGTATCAGCAGACCATTTCTTACCATCTGTGGTTTCAATCAATATTTCACTTCCAAGGTCTATGACCTGAGAAACGCTGGTATTTAAATGAATCTCAACATCATCCAATTTTTTCGATAAAGTCTTAATAATATTTTGGGTACCTCCTGCTATTCTATAAGAAGGACTTTCAGATTCCGGCACATAAAATGATTGGGCAGGCTCAAAAGATTTGGTTTGGAAGAGGGAAATACCCTTTGAAAATTGAAAAAAACGATTTATTCCCAACTCATCCAGCAAGGCTGATAAATTTTGGTGAATATCGGAAAACCAGGTTGCCCCTAATTCTAAAGGCGTTTCCAATTTACCCATTTTAGTATGAATTCTTCCCCCTAATCGATGCGAAGCCTCTAAAATAGTAACCTTATACTTAGATGTCGAAAGCAAATAAGCCAGCGTCAGACCACTTAGGCCACCACCGATGATAAAAATTCGATTATTTGAATGCATAATTTAGCGATATAAGAGAGAAAATGGAGGAAAACGGGTAAGATATGAGATGGCATAATGTACTTACAAATATATCTATGTTTATCTAGAAAGCTACTAAAGATTAACTTTTGCTTT
>JANQZX010000002.1 GCA_030728245.1 Saprospiraceae bacterium
AGTTACCCGGTAATGTTGAAGATTATTTTTGCGGGGGTCAGTTGTGCTATTTTAACACCCAATAGGATGGGAGATTTTATAGGAAGAGGATTGGTTTCTCCTATAGAAATGCGGGAAGAAACCGTTTTAGCAACCTTTATGGGCAATTTTTGTCAGTTTTTTATCCTTTTGCTTTTTGGTATTCCTGCTTTAGTTTTTTTATTTCCATTATTAGCGAACCATAGTACTCAACAGACTCATTTTCCAATGGTGGCAGTTGTATTTTGGTTAATCCTTTGTTTTGTTTTCCTTCTTGTATATCGACCCATTTTTAAATTTTTTGCCAGGTTATCCAAGCGTTGGCCATGGACCACTACTTGGGAAGAGAAATTTTTATCTCTCAGTAATATAACTTACGCAACCTTCTTCAAAGGCTTGTTTTATGCTGGGGTGCGTTATCTGGTTTTTAGCTTCCAATACTATTTGGTACTTAACTTATGGGGTGTACACTTGCCACTTTTTCCCATGTACGTTGGGCTCGCTGGTTTATATCTCTTTCAAACTATAATTCCTCTTCCTCCTTTATATAGCTTAATCGTTCGGGGAGAAACCTCTGTATTGGTTTGGGGTATTTGGGGCGTTGCTCCCATAACAGCAATGACGGCAAGTTATATGTTGTTTATATTTAATTTATTTGTGCCGGCTGTTATCGGTTTTTTTATCTTATTGCCCATTAGGCCATCAAAAAATTAAGCATACATTCTTTTATTTAGAATTTATTAATTAACTTCAATTTTGCCTAAAACCGATATGACAATGAATAAATTAAAATGGTGCTTGCCACTTTGCCTATTCCTTTTGATGGGAACCTTACTTTCTGCACAAAACAAGGCGCATTCAATATCTTTATTAGCCAGTTCTTTTATCTATGAGGAAGCTCCTTTTAGGGAATGTCATGCTTCAAGTTTGGTAGAAGTAAATGAGGGTAAAATATTAGCTACCTGGTTTGGGGGGACCAGGGAAAAAAATCCGGATGTCACAATATGGCTTGCGGAATTTTCTAAAGGGAAATGGGGAGAAATCAGGGAGGTTGCCACGGGTATTCAAAATGATAAATTGAGATATGCGTGCTGGAATCCCGTATTATTTAATCATTCGTCTGGCATCTTATATCTTTTTTACAAGGTAGGACCCTCTCCAACAACCTGGTGGGGAGAATGTATCCAGTCTAAAGATAATGGATTGACCTGGTCGAAACCTATCAGGATACCCGACGGGTTTTTTGGACCAATACGAGCAAAACCCATTGAATTACCCGATGGGAATATTCTTTGCCCTTCCAGTCTGGAAATCCCCGACGGAAAATGGTCAGTTCATTTTGAGCTTTTTAATCCAAAGGCAAACACATGGAATAGAATAGCGGTCGATGATAATTCAGCGTATGATATTATTCAACCTACTTTGTTAGTTCATAATGATCCAAATACGCTTCAAATTTTATGTCGGAGCAGGCAAAATAAAATTATTGAATCATGGTCTGTCGATGGAGGTAAAACCTGGTCTAAAACGGCGGAAACATCATTACCTAACCCAAGTGCAGGCATAGATGCCGTTTCCATACCTAATGTTGGACATTATTTGATTTATAATCCTACGGAAAAAGGGCCGAATGATAGGGCTAAACTAGCCGTTACCTTTTCTAAAGATGGGAAAAATTGGGATTCAATGCTCCATTTAGAGGATGAAAAATCAGGAGAGTTTAGTTACCCTGCCATGATTTTAGGTAAAGATGGTCAATTAAAAGTAACCTATACCTGGAAAAGAAGAAAGATTCGATTTGCGGAATTAAAAATTAATTAGTTTACCGTTTTATGTTGCCAACAAATCTTTTTGGAATTATTCCACCGGTAGTGTCACCATTGATTGACACAAACACTTTAGATGTTGATGGGCTTGAACTTGTTTTAAACAGGCTTATTGAACATCAGGTTCACGGAATTTTTATATTGGGAACCACAGGGGAAGGACCTAATTTAAGTCATAGAATCAGGAAGGAAATAATTAAGCATACCACGGCATTTGTCCAGGAAAGGAAGCCCGTTTTTGTCTGTGTTACCGATACAAGTCCGGAGGAATTATTGGAAATAGCTGGTTATGCTGCAGATAATGGTGCCGATGCGCTCGTTTTTGCGCCACCATATTATTCACCCATAAACCAACAGGAGTTATTAACCTACTCCGAGTGGTTAATTCCTCAATTGCCACTGCCTACCTTACTTTATAACATGCC
>JANQZX010000003.1 GCA_030728245.1 Saprospiraceae bacterium
ACGGGTATTTTATTTTTATGTGCCCATTTGGCCATTCTAAGATTAAATCCAGGGTAATCGATTAGGATTAAATAGTCTGGAGCGAAAGAAAGAATATCCTTTTTGGCAAACTTAAAATTTTTAAGAATGGGTATTAAATTTTTAAAAACTTCCACAAAGCCCATGAAGGCTAAATCTTGATAGTATTTGACTACATTGGCACCTGCATTTTTCATTTTACTTCCGCCCCATGCTCTCAGTTCAACGTCAGGTTTATCTTGCTTTAAGGCAGAAATCAGGTTACTTCCGTGTAAATCGCCAGACGCTTCTCCTGCGATAATATATATTTTCATGAAAGGGTTATCGCTTCTTTACCAAACAAGAATAGCCATAGCATGGCCAATAAAAAAGTTGAGATAAGAACGCCACGCATAGCTCTGGTTTGTCTCTTCTTATCTAACAAATGGAAGGGTAATAGATTGAAGCAAATGGCTAAAATAGCAACTGTTTTATTATCTAGAATTAAGTCATCTTTCAATACTTCTTTAAATATAAGTGCTGAGATTTTTTCATTTAACAATAATAAAACGGCATAACTAACAAAGGGAACGAGTAAGCCAGCAAGAATACCTTTGGCCAGTTCGGTTTTTTGATTTTCTTTTAATCTGTTCATTATTTTTCCAGTACTTTTAGAGAAGGAAGAGATTTATAATTGGTCAAATCATGGTGAGAAGGCACAACGGAGATATAGCCCGCTTGTAAAGCCTTAATATCGGTATCTTCATTTTCGTCTTCATTTACAAATTTTCCGGTCAACCAATAATATTTTTGTCCTCTTGGGTCAATGCCTGTAACATATTCTTCTACCCAACGAGAATTGGCTTGTTTACAAACTTTCACCCCCTGAATGGGGAAATCTTTTTTAGCGGGAATATTGACGTTCAATAAATTTCCCATGGGAATTCCCTGGGTCAGAACAAATTCCATGATATACGAAACCCACTCTTTACAAGGTTCAAAATCGGCATCCCAATTAAAATCGAGCAACGAAAAACCTATAGACGGTATTTTTTCCAACGACGCTTCCATCGCTGCGGAAAGTGTGCCGGAGTAGAGAATATTGATAGCTGCGTTGGATCCATGATTAATTCCGGAAACGCAAAGGGATACTTCTCTATCTTTTAGCAAAATATTTTTTGCCAGTTTAACACAATCTACCGGAGTTCCTGAACATTCCCAGGCTTGAATACCAGGATACAAATTTACTGGATGCAGTCTCAATGGTTGTTCCAAAGTTATAGCATGACCCTGTCCCGATTGAGGGGAATCGGGGGCAACCACTACAACTTCACCTAATTTCATTGCCACTTCAATGAGAGCTTTTATACCTGGGGCACTAATGCCGTCGTCATTTGTTACCAGTATTAAAGGTTTTTTCATTTCGCGTTTATTTTTAGCAAAGTTATATGTTTTCCAATTCATTTAAACACATTGACACTTTTTCGGGTTAAAGAGGTAATTTTGTCATTAAATAAAAAGAATATGGCTAATTCGCCGAAAAATGGATTGTTGCTTGTAAATCTGGGCACTCCTGATTCACCCACCAGGTGGGATGTATATAGGTATTTGCGTGAATTTTTAACTGATGCCAGAGTTATCGATTATCCCTGGTTAGCCAGACAGGCATTGGTTCAAGGCATTATTGCTCCTTTGAGGTCCGGTTCGTCTGCCAAATTATATAAGCAATTATGGACTCCAACAGGTTCTCCGTTAAAGGCTTATGGTATTAAAGTAGCTGATGGGCTAAAAGAAATTTTAGACGATTCCTGGCATGTCGAGTTAGCTATGAGGTATCAAAATCCGTCTATTTCAGATGCCTGGAAAAGATTGAAAAAGCAAAATATTACCCATCTCTATGTTCTTCCTCTTTTTCCTCAATATGCGTCGGCCACCACTGGATCGGTACACGATGAGGTCATGCGTATTTTGAGAAAAGAACAATCCATTCCCGGGGTTACATTTATAAATTCATACTGCGATTATGAACCTATGATTCAAATTTTCGCAGAAAATGCAAGGAAGTTTGATATCCCTTCTTACGACCACATTTTATTTAGTTATCATGGATTACCTCAACGTCAGCTAAAGAAGGCCGATGAATGTAATCACTGCTTAAAAGTAAAAGATTGCTGTCTGGTAAAATCGGAAGTTAATCAACTTTGTTACTCGGCTCAGTGTCATGCTACTACTAAAGCCATTGCTAAGGAACTTGACCTGAAGGAGGGTTCTTATACCACCACTTTTCAAAGTAGGTTGGGACCCGATAAATGGGCGCAACCTTACACTAGTGTTGTACTGGATCATTGCGCAGAGGAAGGTGCAAAAAAATTATTGGTTTTTTCCCCCGCTTTCGTAGCAGATTGTCTGGAGACGCTGATTGAAATCAGTGTAGAATATCAGGAAGAATTTGTCGAAAAGGGAGGGGAAAGGGTAGATCTGGTTCCTAGCTTAAATGATGATCCTCGCTGGATTTCTGCGCTAAAGGATTTGGTACTTTCTTACGCAAAATAGTTTTTTATGGTTCTTTCCTTCTCAGATTTAATGAATAAGCTTAAAAAGAAAACTTTTGAGCCTGTCTATTTTTTACACGGAGAAGAATCTTATTTCATCGATGTTGTTTGCGATTATATTGAGGATCATCTTCTTTCAGATTCAGAAAAGGCTTTTAATTTTTCTCTTTTTTACGGTAAAGATTCAGACCATAGAATGGTCACCGATACGTCCAGGAAATATCCTATGATGTCTGAAAAACAACTGGTTATCCTTAAGGAAGCCCAGGATATGAGGACATTAAAGGATATTCAGGCCTATATTGAGTCACCTACTCCCTCGACAGTTTTAGTGATTGCCTATAAAAATGGTAAATTGAATATGAATACTTCCCTGGGGAAGGTGCTAAAAGATAAAGCGGTTGTTCTTGAAAGTAAACCGTTGTATGATAATCAAGTGGGTCCGTGGATAGAAGAGTATTTGTCAGGGTTGCAAAGAAAAATAGATTATGAATCGGCTTCGATGATCGCAGCAAACATTGGTAGCGATTTGCAAAAAATTGTGAATGAATTAGATAAACTGTTGCTTAATGTTCCTCAGGGTCAAATTATTTCAAAAGGAGATATTGAAAAACATATCGGTATAAGCAGAGAGTTTAACGTGTTTGAATTACAAAAGGCGCTGGCAGTAAAAGATGTTCTTTTGTCTAATAAGATTGTTTCTTATTTTTCCGATAGTGGTAAAAATCAAAATATTCCTGTCATTTCTTCCGTTTTTTCCTTTTTTAGTAAGGTGTATAAATACCAATTTGTAGCTCATCTACCTGAAAAAGAACAACTTGAAGCACTAGATTTGAAAAACAACTATTTTCTCCGCGATTATAAGCTGGCTGCCTCTAAATTTAACCAGGCTAAACTCGTCTCCATTTTCCATCATTTGAAAGAAGCAGATTTGCATTCAAAGGGCGTCAATTATCAGGCTACCTCTAAACCAAATGATGATATCCTCAGACAATTAGTTTGGCAAATTTTACATTAATTTTAAATTTTTAGCTTGATTATTATAATTTTTCATTTAAATTTGTCCAACATTTAAACATTCTCTAATTATGAACTTATTTATTACTTGGCGTTGGCGTTTTTCTTCCTCGAAAGGGTGATTAGGCATGCCATGTATTTTAATATAAAAGCGGTTTGTCGGGTCTCCTGACAAACCGCTTTACTTTTAAATGAAAATTTATGAAACAGGAAAAAGTACGTTTAAGGACCGTTGTATCAAGGCAACTTGCAGATTTTCTGACGCCAGTATCTCTTTATTTGAAAGTGAGGGACTCGTTTACAGATCCCGTTTTATTAGAATCTAATGATTTTAGCAGCGCATCTGATTGTTTTTCATACATAGGTCTTCAATCTATTGCGGGAATTACCGTGGATGATGGACTAATTACGCTGACGCATCCCTCGAATGGGACCGAAGAAATTCGGGTAAGCAATGAAAAAACGGTTCCCTTGGTGTTAAAAGACTTTATTTCCTCTTTTGAAGTAGATAATATCGCGCATTTGCCCGTTTTTAATGGTTTTTTTGGTCATGTGGGTTTCGAAGGGGTTCAATATTTTGATACATTTACGTTTGATCCCCAAAAGAAAAAACAGGATATACCCGATATTAGATTCTCCCTTTACAAATATATCATTGCCATTAATCATTACAAAAATGAGTTGTTTATTCTTGAAAATCTTCTCCCGGGCGAGCTTCCATCAGATGATAAACTGAAATCTCTTTTAAGTAATCAGAAAGTTCCAGAATACCCATTCTATTTAGAGGGGGGAGAAGAGAGCAATTTAACAGATGACGATTTCTTAGAATTAGTGCGTCTTGGAAAACATCATTGTCAGGTAGGCGATGTATTTCAAATTGTCTTTAGCAGACAGTTTAGCCAAAAGTTTAAAGGAGATGAATTCAATGTTTACAGGGTGCTCCGTTCCATAAATCCTTCTCCTTACTTGTTTTTCTTTGATTATGGTAGCTATAAAATCTTTGGTTCCTCCCCTGAGGCTCAAATCATTGTGAAAGAAAATAGGGCTTTTATTAATCCAATTGCCGGGACATACAAAAGAACGGGTGATATAATGGAAGATGCCCAGAGAGCCAAAGATTTAGCGATGGATCCTAAGGAAAATGCCGAGCACATTATGTTGGTAGATTTGGCCAGGAACGATTTAGGAAGGCATGCGCTACATGTTGAAGTTAAAAAACTAAAAGAAATTCAGTATTATAGCCATGTGATTCACCTGGTTTCAACAGTTGAGGGTCAATTGGCACCTGATACAAATCCTTATCAAATATTTGCCGATACTTTTCCTGCTGGTACTCTTTCTGGTGCGCCAAAATATAAAGCCATTGAATTGATTAGTCAATATGAAAATCAGGCGAGGGGCTTTTATGGAGGTGCTATCGGTTGCTTAGGATTTAATGGTGAAATTAATCAGGCCATCGTTATCAGATCATTTCTAAGCCTGAATCACACCCTTTTTTATCAGGCAGGGGCAGGTATTGTGCAGGTAAGTGATGCCGAAAGTGAGTTACAGGAGGTCAATAACAAATTGGGCGCCCTAAAAAAGGCATTGACAGAAGCGGAAAATATTGGAAAATCAGCAAAATTATTATGAAAATTTTAGTTATCGATAATTACGATTCTTTTACTTTTAATGTAGTCCAATATTTATGGAGCATTACTGGCATAAAGCCTGATGTAGTCAGGAATGACGCTATTACCGTAGAGGAAGTGAATCAATGGGATGTCATAATTCTTTCTCCTGGTCCGGGTTTACCTTCAGATGCAGGAATAATGCCTGCTGTGATTAAGGAATATTTTGACAAAAAACCTATTTTAGGTATCTGTCTCGGTCACCAGGCCATTGGTGAAGCCTTTGGCGCAGAATTAGCCAATTTATCTAAGGTTTTTCACGGCGTTTCATCCACTATTTCCGCAATTCAAGGAACGGATAGATTGTTTGAAGGATTACCTCCTTCTTTTGAAGTAGGTCGTTACCATAGCTGGGTGGTGAAAAATGAGGCGCTTCCCAACGACTTAGAAGTTCTTTCTATTGATGAGGAGGGACAGATAATGGCTATGAAACATAAGCATTTTCCAGTGTATGGGGTTCAGTTTCACCCGGAATCTATTATGACTCCCCATGGAAAGAAAATATTGGAAAATTTTTTGAATCTGATTTAATCTAAATCTTTTACGTATGAAAGAAATATTGAATAGGTTGTTTGAACACGATAAATTGTCGAGGGCAGAGGCTAAGGAGGTCTTGATGAATATCGGTGCAGGAGTGTATAATGAGGTTCAAATAACCGCTTTTACTACCGCATTCAATATGAGACCTTTAACTTTAGAGGAATTACAGGGATTTAGAGATGCCCTCTTAACTCTTTGTGTGAAGGTAGATCTTCAAGGAATGTCAACCATGGATATTGTAGGAACAGGAGGCGATAATAAAAATACTTTTAATATTTCCACTTTGTCTTGTCTGGTGGTTGCAGGTGCAGGTTATAAAGTAACAAAACATGGTAGTTACGGTGTTTCTTCTGCCGTGGGATCTTCCGATGTACTCATTCAGTTGGGCTATCCCTTTTCAAATGAGCAAGATGTTTTGTTAAGACAGTTGGAAAAAGCAAACATCTGTTTTTTGCATGCCCCCCTTTTTCACCCAGCGTTGAAATCGGTCGTTCCCGTTAGAAAACAGTTAGGTACAAAAACATTTTTTAATATTATGGGGCCTTTGGTTAATCCGGTTCAGCCTACCCATCAAATGTATGGTACCTTTAGCCTGGAACTCCTTCGTTCCTATCAATATATCATGGAACAATCGGGAAGAAAATTCTCTATTGTCTATGCCTTAGATGGTTATGACGAAATTTCTTTAACAGGTGATATAAAATGGGTGTCCAACCACAGTGAAAAACTATTGAATCCTCAACATTTTAATCTTCAAAAAATTAATAGTCAGGATCTTCATGGGGGTGAAACGCCGGAAGATGCCGCCACTATCTTTTTGTCTGTACTGGAAAATAAAGCAACCATTTCTCAGAGAAATGTTGTTTTGGCTAATGCCGGATTAGCTATTCATACCATTCATCCGGAAAAATCCTTAAACGATTGTGTGGCAGAAGCTTTGGAGAGTATTGAAAGTGGAAATGCCTTATTGACCTTAAAAAAATTACTTTCATAAATGGAAGATATCCTGACTAAAATCGTTGCTGCTAAAAAACTGGAAGTAGAAAACTTCAAAAAAAATGAAAATGAGGCTTCCCTTGCTAAATATCCTCTTTTTAATAGGTCGCCTTATTCTTTGAAAAATTTTATCCTTGATGAGGATAAAACAGGTATCATTGCTGAGTTTAAAAGGAAGTCTCCTTCGAAGGGCATCATAAAAGATAAGGCAAGCCCCAAATTAATTACCCGCGCCTATTTTGAAAATGGTGCATCGGCTCTTTCTGTTTTAACAGATTTTTCCTTTTTTGGTGGTTCCGTTGAGGATTTGGCTGAAGCCAGATTATTTAATCCGCTACCCATTTTGAGAAAGGATTTTATTGTCGATGCTATTCAGATTATTGAGGCAAAAGCCATTGGTGCTGATGCCATTTTACTCATTGCAGAATGTTTGACATCCTCTGAAATTAAAAATTTTTCCAATATCGCAGTAGATTTAGGTCTGGAGGTGTTGTTAGAAGTTCATGAAAAGGAACAACTCGATAAATGGAACCCTGCCATTCATTTAGTGGGGGTAAATAATCGGAATCTTAAAACTTTTGAGGTCTCTGTTCAACATAGCTTCGACTTATTACCCTTGATGCCTGAAGAAGCTATTAAAATTGCGGAATCAGGTATAAATAATACTGATACTTTGGTCAATTTAAAAAAGGCAGGATTTAATGGCTTTTTAATTGGCGAATATTTTATGGCTCAGGAAGATACCCCTCTGGCCGCAGCTACTTTTATGCATGATTTTTCTGACAAATGGCAACGATTTAAGGTAAATAATGAAAACTAACGATTATCTTATTAAAGTTTGTGGCCTTACAGATCCTCATAATATTGTGGACCTTATAAAGTTGGAACCTGATATGATGGGGCTGATTTTTTATAAGAAATCACCTCGTTTTGTTGATATTCTCCCTCTATCTACCTGGTTTAAGTCAAAGGGTAATGATCTTTTGGGGAATGTGAAAATGGTAGGCGTTTTTGTGAATGAGGAACCCTCTGAAATCATTGCGAGGTGTTTTGATTTTGATTTGAAGTTTATACAACTTCACGGAAATGAAGATACCAACTATTTAAAATCCCTAATTACTTTGTTGAATGAGAATAATCTTGAACACATTAAAATAATTAAGGCTTTTGGCGTGTCGGAATCTTTCGATTTTAAAACTTTGTCAGATTTTAACATCTTTATTTCTTATTTTTTGTTCGATACTAAGACAGAGAAAAAAGGGGGAAGTGGTTTGAAATTTCCCTGGTCAAAATTGGAGGAATATACCTTTTCAACGCCTTTTTTATTGAGTGGTGGCATTGGTCCTCTTGATGTTGATGAACTTAAGCGTTTAGATCATCCCAAATTGGCTGGTTTCGATGTAAATAGTAAATTTGAGATGTCTCCGGGCATGAAAAATATTTCTCTTTTACAAGTTTTTTTTAATAGTTTAAATGAATTTAGGTTAAACTCAAAATTTTTAATATGATACAATTGAGTGAAAATGGATATTATGGCTCTTTTGGAGGCGCCTATATTCCCGAAATGCTTTACCCTAACGTAAAGGAATTACAAGAAAATTATCTGAGCATGATTTATGCCGACGATTTTCAACGTGAGTTTTATTACCTGTTAAAAGACTACGTGGGAAGACCAACCCCTTTGTATTTAGCTGAAAATCTGTCGGCGAAACATAATGTTACTATTTACCTGAAAAGGGAAGATCTTTGCCATACCGGTGCGCATAAAATTAATAATACGATTGGACAGATTTTACTGGCAAAAAAGTTAAATAAAAAAAGAATCATAGCTGAAACCGGAGCAGGTCAACATGGTGTTGCCACTGCTACCGTTTGTGCCAGAATGGGACTTGAGTGTATTATTTATATGGGTGCCGTCGATATTAAAAGGCAGGCCCCGAATGTTGCCCGCATGAAAATGCTTGGAGCCACTGTAATTTCTGCCACCTCAGGTAGTCAGACCCTTAAGGATGCTACCAATGAAGCCATCAGAGACTGGATTAATAATCCTGTCGATACCCATTATATTATTGGTTCTGTAGTCGGTCCTCATCCTTACCCTGATTTAGTGGCACGCTTCCAATCGGTTATTTCAGAAGAAATGAAAAACCAGCTACTCGAAGCTACAGGAAGAGAGAATCCCGATTTGATTATTGCCTGTGTAGGTGGTGGCAGCAATGCCGCAGGTGCCTATTATCATTATTTAAATGACCTGGATGTCAGACTTATTGCCGTTGAAGCAGCAGGCGAGGGGGTTTATTCAGGGAAATCAGCGGCTACAAGTATTCTTGGCACTGAAGGTATTATTCACGGAAGCCGTACCTTATTAATGCAAACAACTGATGGTCAAATTGTTGAGCCTCATTCAATTTCAGCTGGTCTTGATTACCCGGGCATCGGACCCCTCCATGCTCATCTAATTACCACTGGTAGGGCAGAGGCAGTGAGTGTTACAGATGAAAACGCGCTGAAGGCTGCTTTTGAATTGTCAAGAATTGAAGGCATCATTCCCGCATTGGAAACAGCCCATGCTATTCATGCATTAGAGGATATTTCGTTTAAATCTTCCGACGTTATCGTTATTAATCTTTCCGGTAGAGGCGATAAAGATTTGAATACTTACATGGAATATCTGGATAAATATTAAAATCGAAAAAAGTGTTGAACAGATTAACAAAATTGTTTGAAAATAATCGGGAAAATTTATTAACCGTTTATTTTACAGCTGGTTATCCTAAATTAGACGATACAGAAACTATTATTTGTTCCCTGGCAGAATCAGGGGCAAATATTATTGAAATCGGCATTCCATACAGTGATCCCTTGGCTGACGGCCCTGTGATTCAGGAGAGTGGAATGGCTGCCATTGACAATGGTATGACGCTACAAGTCCTTTTTAATCAGCTTACTGACATACGAACTAAAACGCAGGTTCCTCTTATTTTAATGGGTTACTTCAACCAGTTATTACAATATGGGGTAGATAAATTTTTAGATGAATGTGTTAAAACGGGTATTGATGGCTTAATTATTCCTGATCTTCCCCTTATGGAATATGAACAGTTTTATAAAGATAAATTAACTCAAAGGAATATTTCAATTAGTTTTCTCATTACGCCTCAAACGGAGGAGTCAAGGATTCATAAAGTTGATGCTCTTTCAACAGGGTTTATCTATGTGGTATCTGATTCTTCCATTACGGGCATGAAAACAGGTATTTCAAACCAGCAGATAAGTTATTTTGAACGAATAAAGTCTCTCCAGTTAAGAACTCCACAATTAATTGGCTTTGGTATAAGTGATAGAGAAAGTTATCTTACTGCTAGTAAATATGCTAATGGGGCCATTATAGGAAGTGCGTTCATCAAACATCTGAAGGATAAAAATGAGGTTGATAACGCTACCGCAGACTTTATCAACCTTATTTTAAAGCCTTGATTTTTTAATTGAACCTGAAAAGATATTTATTCTTTTTACCGTTCTCAAGAATTATATACTTATCCCTAATAAGCTGATGTAAGCTTATTAGGTCTTCTCCTGAAGTAATTTTTTCCTTGTTAAGCTTCAACGCATTGTTTTGAATGGCTCGTCGAACTTCCCCTTTAGATGATAATATCTGACTTTCAGTGGTTAGTAAATCATTGATAGTCAGATTATTATTAATTGAATCGGATGAAATATCAAAAGTTGGTATTTCATTAGCAATCATCTCAAGTTCTGTCTCAGAAAGATCGATTTGATCATCGGATGGCTTATTAAAAAGTAAATCGGTAACTTTCAATACAGCTTGATAGGCATCTTTCCCATGTATTCGAACGGTTAATTCCTCTGCTAATAATAGCTTTTGTTCCCTTATGTCGAGGTCTTTTTCTCTTTTTAGAATGGTATCCTGGTCAAAAAAGGTAAAATACCTAACAAAAGTAGGAATATCTGCATCGGCGGCATTTATCCAAAATTGATAAAACCGATAAGGGCTGGTCAGCTTACTATCCAACCAAATATTACCTTCTGCCGATTTTCCAAATTTTGTCCCATCTGCTTTAGTTAAAAGTGGGGTAGTCAAAGCATAAGCCTTGCCACCAATATTTCGGCGAATAAATTCGGTGCCGGAGGTTATATTTCCCCATTGGTCTGAACCGCCCATTTGTAATTTACATCCGTAGTCGTTATATAAGCACTGAAAATCATAAGCTTGTAATAACTGGTAACTAAATTCTGTAAAAGAAAGGCCGTTTTCTAATCTGTTTTGAACAGAATCTTTAGAAAGCATATAATTAACAGTCAATGTTTTTCCGGCTACTCTTAGAAATTCAAGAATATTTAAATCTTTATAAAAATCCAGGTTGTTTATAAACATTGCTGGATTTTCAGCATCATTAAAATCTATCAATTTTTTGAACTGCTCTTTTTGAAAATTTAAATTGGAATCCAATTCTTCATAACTTTTTAACTGCCTTTCCTTATCTTTTCCTGAAGGATCTCCAATTCTACCGGTGGCACCGCCCAGCAAAACGATAGGTTTGTGACCGTATTTTTGCAACAAGGTAAGCAGCATAATCTGAACATAATTCCCGATAGTGAGGGAAGGGGCAGTGGGGTCAAAACCTATATAAGCAGTAACTTTTTCTGTTTTCAGATAGTCTTCTAATCCGGGTGTTACATCTTGTAACATACCTCTCCATCTCAATTCTGATAAAAAATCCATTTTCCAATTATTTATGAGCAAAAATAGTTATTTTGTATCTATTTAATGGTTTATTGGGAATGGTATTTTAAAAATATGGATGTTTTAATTATTGAGGACGATTTACTTTTTGCCACCCGATTGGAGGCAATTATATCTGAAACTGCCCACCTTTTTGTTGGGCATTGTAATTCAGCAGCAGAAGTGCCACATTGGTTAACCAATAATTGTTGTGACGTTGCGCTCATCGATATTCACCTGGGTAAAGGTTTAAATGGCATCGAAATTTCAAAAAACTTTAAAGAATTAAACATTCCAGTTATATTTATTACCGCATTTCCAAGTGAAGAAATTTATAATGAATCTCTTCATAACGATGAAAGTTATTTTTTAGTTAAACCTTTTGATAAGTTTACCCTGAGCAGTGTATTAGATAAAATAGATAGAAACAGAGTAAGTCCAACTTTTATCTTAAAAGACAATAATCAATTGATTAAAATGGAATGGATTCATTTGTTATATATAGAGGTTGATGGTAATTATTGTGTGTATCATTTTAATAATAAAAGAATTGCCATTAAAAACTCACTGATTAAAATAATAAATGAATATAAAACGACTAGTCCCTTAATTCAAATACATAGAAACTTTGCTGTTAATAAACACAAGATTAGTAAAGTTAATACAAAGGAATCCTGGCTTGAATTAGATGAGATAAGGATTCCCATTGGTGCTAAATATTTAAATGAAGTAGCATTACAGTACAAATTTTTATCAAAATGAATAAATA
>JANQZX010000004.1:0-9322 GCA_030728245.1 Saprospiraceae bacterium
AAAGAATTTTCCGGCTCTGTGATAACTAAAATATTAATCCAGGGTAATTTTCTCTTAATCTCAGATAATGGATTATAGTAGTCCCCTAAGGATGGAAGTAAGGTGGTAATAACCAAGGTATTATTTATACCACTAGGCAAAGAGGCATCATCTAAAGAGAATAAAAACTTATATTCCGGAAAACCCGACAATACTTCCTTAATTTTTATCTCCAGGGATTGATCATCCAGCAAAAGAATAATATATTTATCCCTTTCCATTATTAATATAATTTTCTGGAAAACAACTCATAATCGCAAAGAAAGTATTGTTAAAAGTTTTAACATTTTTAAATCCAGCATTTTCTGCCAGTTTTACTATGTTATTGATTTCTAAAAATCCATCTTCTAATAATGTAATTGCATAAGAAATCCTTAAATTAGTTATGTAAGCATCATAATTTAAACCCTTTATACTAGTTAAATGAAAAAGAATCAGGTCAGATTCAATGCCTGTTTCTTTGATTAAATCTTTAATGGTAAAATCAGTTGATAAATAGGCTTTTGATGTATTTTCCCAATGTACAAGTTTCTCCTCTATGACTAAAGGGTCTATTGATTTGATTCTATTATCTAAAAGGGACGCCTCATTTAAAGTTGCCTTTGCAAGTAAAGGATAACCTGTCATGAGCGAAGGATATAAAGCGAGAAAAATAAAGAAAAGGAAAGAGATTATGATAGAAAATAAAGTGGTCCAGTTTACCAAGATACTTTTATCTAATTCTATGAATCCAATGATTAAATAAGATAAATTTATGATTACCCAAGAGCTCAAAAAATAAAAATAAAAATTATTTATTTTTTTCTTGTTAATATCCTCTTTGTTGATTTGTTGAAACTTCTTATAAATGTTCAGCAAATAAAATCCTGAAATAAACCCAAGGGAATGACGAATTATTCTCATTAAACCAACCCCAAAATAACCCATAATCACCTCTTTATCCCAACCTTTTGTAATAAAATGATTGATATTTGATAATTGCTCAGGTCTCGATAAAAAGAAATGAAAATAAATGAAATTAAATAATGCCAGTATAATAGGAATAAATAAAGGGAAATGAAATAGATGAAATGTATATTTTCCCTTAATCAAATAGATAAAAAAGATAAATACTACTAAAGGGGTAGCATTAAAAAGAATAGCAGGCCAAAGTGTGAAATAGAAATACAAGTTAACATCCCCTAAGTTTCTGCATAGTAACTGAAGGTTGCTAAAGAAAAATGAGGCAAATAGGAAGGTAAGAAAAATTTTAAAGATTCCTTTAGGAAACTTCAATAACATCCAAATTAATGAGATAATTAGGATTATCAGGTTAAAATAAATTAAAATACTTGTCATGACTGGGAATAATGGCCAAAATTAAGAATATAATATTGATTTTCCTATCATTTGACATTGAAATATTCGATTTTTAAAAAATCAAGTAGTCAGGAGATTTTCAGTCACCAAAGCAAAGGCACCGAGCATAGGCGCACTATCGCCGAGCGTTGATATTTTTATTTCACAATCGGTGGCAAGTTGTGGCAGACTATGCAAATTGATACCTTTATTAATGGCAAATCTCATAGACTCTAAAACGGGAATAAAGCCACCACCAACAATAATCAATTCAGGGTTTAATAGGTCAATGAGCACCGCTAATGATTTTCCAAGTTGTTCTCCCATAACATGAAGATTATCTGCCAACGGATAATCATAATCTGTTGAATGAGTTAAAATTCCTTTATAATCTAGCGACTTACCTATTTTCTGAAAAAAGGAAGCCTCAAGGGCTAAACCAGAAACCAGCGTTTCCAGGCAACCCGTTTTACCACAAACACATAATTTATTGTTGTTCTCTGCGAAAATGTGACCAAATTCACCAGCAAAGCCAGAATGTCCCGTTTGCAACTGACCATTAGAAATGACACTAACTGCCAAACCTTTAGACAGGTTAACAGAAATTACGTTAGTTAAATCTTTTGCCAGTCCGTAATAATTCTCACCTAAGGCCATTAGATGAGTATCATTTTCTATAAAAACGGGAATCCCCCAAATAGTTGAAAAATAATCAGTCAGAGGAATATCTAAATGCAAGAAAGAATAGCTAACTCCTTTTTTAGCATTTACTCTACCTGTTATTCCAATACCGGCACCCAATATTCTATCTATAGGTAATTGTAATTCTTTAATTATATCAGGAATCAAATGAGTAAGAGATGTTAAAGATTCACTTTTATCCTTAATATCAAAATGTGTTGATTCATAGACATAAATGGATTTTCTATCCAAATTTAAAACATTAATTTTCAATGAATTCAATAGAATTTCAATGGAAAATAAATAGCCCATTTCTGGATTTAGCATATAGGTGGCAGGTCTTCTTCCTCCAGAAGATTCCCTTTTACCAGCATTTACCAGTAAGGCTTGTGATTCGAACTCATCAACCAACTTTGTACCAGTAGGAATACTAAGTTCCATAAAATGACAAAGTTCCGGAATACTCAACTCTTGATATTGAAGTAAAAGCTTGATAATCTTACGCTTGTGATTATTTTGTCGCGAGATTTTATTAAAATCAACCGAGCGTTCTAAGAAGTTCCAAATCATTAGATTTTCTTTACTTATTTTTCACGCAGCGCAGATACATTCCGTAGTTGATAAATCCATAATTTCTATCTACTTTATCATTATCAGATTGCATTCTAAAGTAGAATTGAGTTAATGCCGACTCTTCTGTGGCAGTCCAAAAATAAACGGCTCTGTCCATATTCGAGAATCCACCGTCAAAAATTCTAACCCCGCCTGGTCTGGCATTAAACCCTAAAGAAGATCCATTATTTTTTCCACCCCAATATTCAGGATCTTTTAATCTGGATGCGGCTACTTCAGCACCCCCGGCAGCATTTACTAAATTACTCCATTCCACATCCGTTGCCAGGTGAAAACCATCAGGAAGAATACCTCTTTCATCAGAAACAGCGTAATAATTATAAAGAATACCATAAGATTTCTCATTCGCAGGATCATTATTCTGGTAACACCAGGCAGGAGATTTGTCCTGACCCGCTTTTAACCAATCTGCTTCTGTTTTAGCTTCGGGAATTGGATCGCCATTATTAAATTTCTTAACAGACAAATTTTCTGTCATCCATTCATCATTTCCAATAACCACTGTATCATTATTTGACTTACAGGAGTAGAATATAGAAAGAAGCAATAATAATAAAAATCTAGTTGTCTTCATTTTAAAAAATTTTCACAAAAATACATAACCTGAATTAAAGGCGTCCCTAAAATGAATAAAAATCATATAAATTATGAAAAATCTAAGTTCCTAACAAAAATAACCTGACATAATTGCCGATTTTACTTACTTTTGACTTATTGAAAATTCAAATATGGCAACTGAAGCACTAACCTCCACAGATCAAATTATTTTACGGGACCCTAATGCCTATCAAGGACATGTACATGAATTCCAGGATTTAACGAATATAAATGAATCTGCCAGAAGATTTTATATGGAGAGTTATGGATGTCAAATGAATTTTGCAGATAGCGAAATTGTTGCCTCTGTGCTTTCTGACGCCGGATTTGTACCGACACGCGACATGGAAGACGCAGATTTAATTCTCATTAATACTTGCTCTATAAGAGAGAAAGCAGAAGAAACGGTTAGAAAAAGATTAAGGGAATTTAATAAGGTAAAAAAATACAAACCAGGCACGCTTATCGGTGTATTAGGTTGTATGGCCGAGCGATTAAAAGAGAAATTTTTGCAAGAGGAAAAAATAGTTGATATTGTGGTCGGGCCCGATGCTTACAGAGATTTACCGATGTTAGTTGACACGGCAGAACTAGGTGAAAAAGGAATCAATGTTTTTTTATCTAGAGAAGAAACGTATGCCGATATCAGTCCTTTAAGATTGGGGTCCAATGGCATTTCTGCTTATATATCCATTATGCGCGGCTGTGATAACATGTGCTCTTTTTGTGTTGTTCCATTTACTCGAGGTCGGGAACGCAGTCGTGATTTATACAGTATCCTGGCAGAGGTAAAAGATCTGGAACAAAATAATTACAAAGAAATAACCCTTCTTGGTCAAAATGTTGACTCTTATAAATGGGTAAATCCTGAAAATAAAGAGATTGTAAATTTTGCTAATTTGTTAAGATTCGTAGCTGAATCTGCACCTCATGTAAGGATAAGATTTTCAACATCCCACCCCAAAGATATTACTAATGAAGTTTTAGAAACTATTGCTTCTTATGATAATATTTGCAAATACATCCATCTTCCTGTACAATCTGGTAATAGTAGGATTTTAAAAATGATGAACCGAACGTATGATAGTGTTTGGTACAAAGAAAGGGTGGACGCCATAAGAAGAATAATTCCAGATTGCGCTATTTCCTCTGACATCATTGTTGGTTTCTGTTCAGAAACAGAAGAAGAATTTCAAGATACTCTTGACATGATAAGATACTCAAATTATACTTTATGCTACATGTATAATTATTCAGAACGTCCGGGTACTTTAGCAGCAAAAAAATACCCCGATGATATTCCAAATGAGGTAAAACAAAGAAGATTAGCAGAAACCATTGTTGTTCAACGCCAATCTTCTTATGAGAGCAATCTGCTTGACATTGGAAAAACATTTGAAGTATTAATAGAAGGAGATTCAAAGAAATCAAATCAGCAGTTTGCCGGTAGAAATTCTCAAAATAAAGTCATTGTATTTCGCAAAAGTAGTGACTATAAACCAGGTGATTTTGTCATGGTACAAGTAACGGATGTGACAAGTGGTACTTTACTTGGAAAATTAGTATCATAAATGGAAAATCTTCAATCCATAAAGCAACGTTATGGCATAATTGGTCATTCTCCTCTACTCGACAGGGCATTAAATACAGCGGTAAGAGTAGCCTCGACTGATTTAAGCACTTTGATAACTGGAGAAAGTGGTGTTGGAAAGGAAGTGTTTTCGAAAATCATTCATGGTCTAAGCGCCAGAAAGCACCAAAAATTTATAGCTATAAATTGTGGAGCCATTCCGGAAGGAACCATAAATTCGGAATTATTCGGACATGAAAAAGGTGCTTTTACCGGAGCTGTTGGCGATAGAAAGGGATACTTTGAAACTTATGATGGTGGTACTATTTTTTTAGATGAAATTGGTGAGTTGCCTCTTGACACACAAGCTTATCTATTAAGAGTACTTGAAAGTGGTGAGTTTATAAGAGTCGGTTCCAGTAATGTACTCAAAACTAACGTGCGCATCATTGCTGCAACGAATGTAAATTTGGCTGAAAGCATAAAAAGAAGTAAATTTAGGGAGGACCTATTTTACAGACTAAACTCGGTGACTATTCAGGTGCCCGCCTTAAGGGAAAGACCTGAAGACATTTATATGTTATTTAGAAGGTTTACCGTTAATTTCAGTGAAAAATATAGGACGCCTCCCATACAATTAGACGATAACGCCATCCATCTTCTTCAGCAGTATGCATGGCCTGGAAATATCAGAGAGCTCAAAAATGTAGCGGAAAAAGTCTCTGTTATGACAGAGGAAAGGATGATTGGATATGAAAAGTTAATAGATATTGTGCCAACATTGGGTGAACGGAATCTCCCCGTAGCATCAAATGATAAAGGAAATTTTGATGGTTCCGGTTTTCAGGAACGAGAAATTCTGTACAAAGTACTTTTTGATATGAAAAAGGATTTGACAGATTTAAAAGGCCTCATTTTCGAAATCATTAGAAACAACGATTTACAGGTTAAAGATTTAAATCAGCTAAAGACCTTAGAGGACATAAATCATTTGAGTAATGTTTCTAATCCTAACGAATCATTTCATGAAAAACCTTTCGTTACTCCCCTACCCTCTAAAATGGGAAATGAGTACTCTTTAGACGAAAGTTTTCAGGATGTTAGCACGACAAAACCATTTATTCTGCAGCCCAATTTGACCAATAGACCGTCTAATTTTGGTAATGCAGAGGTAATGGATGAAAGCCTAAGAATGGATGATCAGGAGAAAATTTTAATTCTTAAAGCTCTTAAAAAATTTAAAGGAAGAAGAAAAGAGGCTGCACTAGAATTAGGAATATCTGAAAGAACCCTTTATCGTAAGATAAAACAATATGATCTGGAATGAAACTAAAACTTGTGGGTTTTCTTACCCTTTGCCTTCTTATTATGGTCTCCATATTTCAAAGTTGCACCATTTCCCTGTCGGGTGCTACCTTAGACCCTGAATTAAAAACTTTTTATATTCCGAACTTTACAAATAATGCAGAAAATGCCTTACCATCTCTTTCCCAGAGACTTACAGAAGATCTAAAAGATAAAGTAAGGGCTGAATCCCGATTAGTTCTAAGTGAAGAAGAACCAGATATAGAATTTAGAGGCACCTTAGTAGATTATCGAATCACCGCTGAGGCACCCCGAACGGGTGAAAGTACCGCCATAAACAGATTAACCATTACTTTGGCCATTTCCTATTTTAACAACAGAAAAAACGCTGAAATATGGCAAAAGAATTTCTCTTTTTTTTACGATTTCAGTAGTGCCATCGATTTTTCCTCAGTGCAGGAAACAGCAAATAAAGCGATTAGTAAACAAATTATGGAAGATATATTCAATGCTGCATTCTCAAATTGGTAATGAAAAATGAACCTTCTAATTTAGCTCAATTCAAATATTACATTGAAAATCTCGTAGGCGAAGTTTTTGACGACTACGAGTCTTTATGGCATTGGTCCATAAACAATACAGAAATTTTCTGGGAAAGTCTTCTGACTTATTTCGATATAATCATTCACCACCCATCAAAAAAGGTATTAACGGGAGAGGAACTTTATGAAAAAAATTGGTTTTCGGGTATGACATTAAATTATGCCGAACATGTTTTCAGACAATTCCGTGAAGACCAGCCTGCCCTATTTTACCAATCTGAAACTGAACCTTTAAGGGCTATTTCCTGGATGGAAATGAAACGGCAAACAGCAGCAATACAGACTTTTTTTAAAATAAATGGCTGCGAACAAGGAGATAGAATAGCAGCTATTTTACCTCACCAGCCAGAAGCTTCCTATAGTTTTTTCGCTGCCAATGGCATCGGCGCCATCTGGAGCAGTTGTTCTCCAGAATTCGGAAATTTAGCGATTGAAGAAAGATTCAGCGCTATTGAGCCCAGCTTTTTAATCGCTGTTTCACACTATCAATACGGAGGGAAAATATTTGACAAAACGGAGCAAATAAGAGAAATTCGCGCGCGGATACCATCTATTAAATCAATAATATGGATATCGGAAAGTAACTTTCCGCTTAAACCCGGGGAAGTTCGCTGGAATACTATACAGGATCAATATCAAAGGGAGGAACTTACCTTCAAACCATTATCTTTTAATCATCCTATCTATATTTTGTTCTCCTCTGGAACAACCGGGAAACCCAAAGCCATTATCCATAGGCAAGGTGGCATTTTGTTAGAACATTTAAAATATTTAGCCCTTCATAATGAAGTAAAAAAAGGAGACAAATACTTTTGGTACACGAGTACTGGCTGGATGATGTGGAATTTTTTACAATCTGCCTTTATTGTCGGTGCCATACCTGTAATGTATAATGGTAATCCTACCTATCCCGATGAACATGTTCTCTGGATGCTGGCTGAAAAGACAGCGACGAACCATTTTGGGACAAGCCCCTCCTATTTGACGGCTATTTCTCAGAAAAACCTACACCCTGGTTACTTATATAATTTATCGTCTTTAAGAACCATAAGTTCTACCGGATCTCCTCTTTCCATTGAACATTTTGATTTTGTGGAAAAATCTTTTCCTCATGAAATACCCTTGATTTCAATGAGTGGAGGAACAGATGTATGCACCGCATTTGTCGGAGGTTGTTCATTAAAACCAATCATAAAGGGGCAAATTCAAGCAAGATGTTTAGGCGCTGCTGTTTTTTCATTTGGTGAAAACGGAGAGAAACAAATAGATATTGAAGGAGAATTGGTTATTACAAAGGCAATGCCTTCCATGCCCCTTGGATTTTGGGGTGACGATGACCGGTCAAAAATTAAGCGGAGTTATTACGAAAAGTTTAGGGGGCTTTGGTGTCATGGAGATTGGGTAACCATTACACAACAAGGAGGAATCATCATTTCCGGTCGCTCCGATGCCACTTTAAATAAATTTGGCGTTAGGATTGGAACGGCTGAAATTTATCGATCACTGCAAAGGATTTCTAAAATAACCGACGGATTAATCATCCACATTAAAACAGGTTTAACTGATTCAAAATTAGTTCTTTTTGTTTGTTTGAGTGAAGGAATAACCTTAGACGAACCATTAAAGAAACAAATCCATCATACCTTAAAAGAAGATTATTCTCCGAGACATTGCCCAGACGAATTATATGTATTAAGAGAAATTCCTTATACTTTGAGCGGCAAAAAAATAGAACTACCGGTAAAGAAACTATTTGAAGGTGAACTTCCCCAAAATGTAATGAGTAAAGAATCATTAAGAAACCCAGCATCCTGGGATGAACTTATTGAATTATATATGGAATGGAAAAGAAAAAGGGAAACTAATAAATAATTTCCCTTTGGGGTGAAAGACCGGATTCGAACCGGCGGCCTCCAGAGCCACAAACTGGCGCTCTAACCAACTGAGCTACAATCACCATTTATGTTATCTTTCAATAACGTCGCAAATATATTTATTTTTTTTGATTTTTTTTCAAATTTGGCAAAGAGAATATTTTTTTATTTTTCTTTTCCCAGGAGAATTTATCTCTTTTTTGAAAAACATAGCGAATAGACATGGCAGATTGCATTCTAAAGGCAAGCGCAGAAGGAATAAAAACGGGTAAATAATCCCAGGTAAAATTCAATCGGGCGAAGGTAAACTCTATTCCTGCTGCACCAACGACACCAAAACCATCTTCTCTCAGGGCATTTTCATTGTTCTGCAGAGGTAAACGCACTCCACCACCAAAAAATAAATTTAACCTTCTGGAAAGAATGGCCTTGTGATCGACAGCAAGAAAGGTTAAAGCCGTTTCATTTTGCTTTCTATTTGTCTGCAAAATAGCTTCAGCTGTATAGCTTTCATACAATCTTTGTTTAACAGAAAGCCCCCACTCAGTCCCTAATCTCATACCTGCGGTAGTATTATAAGATTGAGCAAAAGAAATATTTGCCGACAGGCACAAAACAATAAAAACAATTATTTGATTCTTCATAAAGCAATAACGACAAAATGGTAAACATTTGGTGTGTAA
>JANQZX010000004.1:9422-51994 GCA_030728245.1 Saprospiraceae bacterium
GGGGAATAAGCAACCCCACCAATTTTAGATAACTTATTAAACATCAGATTTGACAAAGTCTCATTTATCAAAATATTATAATAACCAGAAACTATTTCTTCTGACACCTCAGTTTCGGTACCTATTGCTGCGCCCTGGGCACATTTTTTCACCCTTTCAAACAGCCGAATCACCTCTTTCACTTCAGGATGTCGCACAATATAATAAACCTCGGCTTTTGCAGGAACCACATTGGGAGCCATAGAACCATTGGTAATCGCGTAATGAATCCTTGCGTCGGGTTCCACATGTTCCCTCATCATATTTACCATATCGTTCATAGCCTCCACCCCATCGAGCGCACTTCTACCTCTCCATGGCGCCATAGCAGCGTGAGCGGAAACGCCTTTGAAAGTAAATTTTGCGGAAACAATCGCTAAAGAAGATTCTGCACTTGCATCATTTCTACTGGCAGGGTGCCAGGTAAGCACCGCATCGACATCGTCTAATAGACCACCTCTTGCCATAAAAACCTTGCCGCCTCCACCTTCTTCGGCAGGCGTTCCATAAACCCTAATAGTACCTTTAATCTTCTCCTTAATCATCCAATCTTTCAAAGCGATGGCTGCTGCGGCGGAACCTGTTCCAAAAAGGTGGTGTCCACAAGCATGACCAGGCGCCCTTTCCTCTAAAGGCTCCATATTTGCAGATACTTTTTGAGATAAGCCAGGTAATGCATCATATTCAGCGAGAAATCCAATGACAGGTTTTCCTTCTCCGAATTCTGCAATAAAAGCGGTGGACATACCCTCTTGACCCGATGCTACCTTGAAACCATTATCTTTTAGTAAATTTTGAAGTAACAACGTACTTTTATCTTCTTGAAAGCCCAATTCAGCTAACTCCCAGATAGCTAAGGAAGTCTTTTCATATTGTGCTTTATTTTTTTCTATGTGTTGTACAACCCCTTTTTCGGTAGCAGATAGTCCCGTATGCTGTGCATTTATATTAACGCAAGCGAACACAAGTAAAAATAAGGTAGTCTTGAAATTCATGTTAATCAAAAAGTTTATCATATTGATTCGTTTGAGACAATATTTCAGGTTTTAATAATTGATCATTTTGTTTTCCCAGAATAAGGGTTCCCGCTTCTTTTTCCCACTCCTCCAATAACTTGAGACCAGATTCTTCAAAAACTCCATTTTGCAAATCTATGGCATTCATAAAATTATTTGAAGCATGCATAAAGCGCTCTAATTCGCCCATTTTGTTACCCACATCCTCAGCAACAGCCTCCATCGCAGTATCGAATAAAGCCCTTTTGTCTGGATTACCTTTGATAATACTTCTAGCCGACTGCATGGCATTATGGGTTGCGTGAACCGCCTTTTGTTCTTGTTCTTTAATTAAAATCTGATCATTAATGTCTTCGTATAAAATAGTAGAATTATCAAACATTCTGGTTAAAATCTGATAAAGAACCACCATTTTCTGATAAAGAGCCTCTAATCGTAAATTTGACTCTTGTAAACGACCGGCTTTTCTAGATTTAACAATTAAATCGGTTTGTTGATCATTCAATCGGGCGGTTTGCGCTTCTGCCAAATTTTGCTTAATGAGTAATTCATTATTATGAATCAGCTCTTTCATTTTGTGCATTTGCCCTCTCAACTTTGCAGACTGTTTCTTTAAATTATCCAGATTAGCACTCAACTCAGCCAGATATTTATTCAAAATACTTATGGGATCAATTTTAACAAAAAAACTGGTTATCCAGCGCATGGTATTTTTATAAATGAACCATAGTGACTTTCTGGTAGAAGGGTCTATAAGTGCATAAGCGGTAACCATCGTTAATAAAACCAGCAAGGTTAAGGGTATTGGCTGAGTAAGAAAACCAATGAGAGCAGGTAAGAAAACGAAGGTTAAAAAACCTAATCCAGCTAAAACACCAATAAGAAATATTAATCCGGTAACTCCCTCCGGTTTCCGCCAAAAGGACTGTGATGCAGAAAGAACAGAAATATCTTGATTGTTATCCATATTGGAAATTAAATGAGGGTAAAGCGTGCAATTTAGTTAAAAAGAAAGAAAACTTCAAGTACTTAATAAAGGTATATTGCGGTTTAAAGGTTAAATTTGTTTTTTGAAATAAATCTAAAATGATCCAGCAAGTTCAAGTATCGAATGAAATAGGCGAGTTAAAAAAAGTAATTATACATCGTCCCGACGAAGGAATAAGTAGAATATCACCCAAACGTTCGGCTGAACTGCTGTTTGATGACATTGTTCATTTGCCATTAATGCAAAAAGAACACGACATTTTTAGGAAGGTTTTACATGCGTTTGTAGGCCAGGAAAATGTTTTAGAGGTTGAAGATTTACTATTAACTTCACTTTCTGCCAATGAAATTGAAAAAAATAAGTTGATCGAATGGGTGGTACAACACGAAGAACTCCCCACTTCTATGTTGCATCTTTTGAAAAAGATGCCAAACGATACTCTAAAAGAAGTGCTCATCACAGGATATGTCGAGGACGAGGACTATATTTTATTTGACCCTGTTCCAAATTTTATTTTTACCCGGGATATTGCGGTGACCATAAATAACCACGTGCTCATAACCAAAGCCGCAAAGGAAGCAAGACATAGAGAGAACTATTTATCCAGATTTATTTTTGGTGTACATCCATTATTTGATGAACTTAGAAAACAGGAAAAAATCATTAATTTAAATATTATTGATTTGTTTCCCCCTTCAAGACAGGGCGAATCTGCCCACATTGAAGGGGGTGATGTCATGATGATTCATCCGGATTATTTACTTATCGGCTGTAGCGAACGAAGTAATGCTTATGGAATTGATTCATTGCGAAAAGTGCTATTTGAGAAAAAGGTAGTAAAAAACGTGGTGAAGGTCAGCATTCCAAATGATCGATCGTTCATGCACATTGATACTTTGTTTACCCAAATAAACAGCCATCATGTTATTGCCTACAAACCACTGGTAGTAGAGGGATCGGGCGTTGCTGTTACCGTTTATTCTCATGATGGCACCCAGAAAGAATTTTATTCACTGGCAGAATTCTGGCGTTCAGAAATAGATAAGGACGTTGTTTTTATTTATTCAGGCGGCGGTGTCTCTCCTTATCAGGAAAGGGAACAATGGACGGATGGCTGTAATTTAGTAGCCCTAAAACCTGGCGTTGCATTAGCTTATGATAGAAATCCTAAAACGGAACAAACCCTCATTGCTCATGGATACAATATTTTACCAGCCAATCAATTCATTCAAAAAATAGAAGAGGGAATACTCAGCGTCAGGGAAGTTGAAAACACCATAATTACTTTGCCTTCCAGTGAGTTATCCAGAGCCAGAGGCGGTTCACATTGTATGACTTGTCCTATTCACCGTTCAAACATAAACTAATGTACGTACACACCTTTCAGAAAAGAGTTCGCTACGGTGAAACAGACCAAATGGGTTATCTTTATTATGGAAACTATGCCCAATATTACGAAATTGGCAGAGTTGAAATGCTTAGAAGTTTAGGGATAACCTATAAAAATTTAGAGGAAGATCATGGAACTTTTATGCCGGTTTTACATTTGGAATGCCGTTATGTTCGTCCCGCACGTTACGATGATTTACTTACCATAGAAACTACCCTTAGAAAACTACCTTCAAAGGACATTGTTTTCAATATGGAAATTAGAAATGAGGCAGGGAAAATAGTGAATGGTGGTAGAGTCAGACTGTGTTTCCTAGATAGGAACACGGAAAAACCGGTGAATGCTCCTGCCGTTTTATTAAATGTATTGCAACCTTTTTTTTAAAATTACTTTTATTTATATAATGAGACAAAGTCTAAAAGGGTATTGGACATCGATAAAACCATGGGCAAAGAAAGTTTCTTTTCCCGGTTTCTTCAAAGTACCTATTTGGGACGTTATAAGTTTTTCATTAAAAGAATTTCAACGGTTTGATCTAATGATTCGGGCGAATGCCGTTTCTTTTAGTTTTTTTCTTGCCTTGTTTCCCTCGCTCATCGCTTTATTCACACTAACCCCTTTTTTAAAAGAATCTATTTTAGGATTTCTGCCTGTTGATTATTCCTTTGATGCCTACTTACAAGAAGAAATCCAAAAAATTATGCCTGGTAATGCAGGAGACAGATTGTTTAATTTTATTGAAGACATCACCACCCAACCTAGAATTGGATTATTTTCTTTTGGATTTTTGTCCGCTATTTTCTTTGCTTCCAATGGTATATTAGCGCTTATAAGAGGATTTGAAAAAGACGAAATGCCCTCCTTTTTGCAATGGAACATGTTTAAAAAAAGATTAAATGCTATTTTGCTTACCTTTATCATAGGAGCGCTCGTTATTATCTCCGTCGTATTGGTTATCATGGGTAGTTGGCTGACCACCCTACTCATTCAATACATAAAAGTTGGAAAAATACTTGCCTTTCTATTGAACCTCAGTCGTTGGGGCGTTATCATAGCCTTATTTTATTCATCTATTTCCCTCATTTATAAATTTGGGGCTGCGACCAAACAAAAATTTCTGTTTTTTACTCCCGGTTCCGCTTTAGCCACTTTACTTTGTTTAGGAAGCTCCATCGTTTTTTCCTACTATGTAAACCAATTTAATACCTATAACGAACTGTACGGCTCTATTGGAACTATTATTGTCCTGATGTTATGGATACAATTGAACACTCTATCCATACTCATAGGATTCGAATTAAATGCTGGAATAATGATAAACAGAGTGATAAAGCAAAAATTCACTATCGAATACAATGCTGAAATAAAATGTAATGAAAGAAATGATAAAGAAGTTAAATAAATTGGCGGTATTCTTTTTTTTGATGGCGAGCCTTTTTTATCAGAATAAGGTATTTGCACAAAAATATAGCAATGCCTTTTTACAAATTGGTGTGGGTGCTGCCGGTCAGGGATTAGCTTACGCATGTGTTGCTTCCACCGATAATACTAATGCTGCTTATTGGAATCCAGCGGGAATAGTTAGAAATAACCATACTCAATGGGAAATTTCTGCCATGCATAGTGAATGGTTTGGGGGTATTGGCAAATATGATTATCTGGGTGTAACACTACCCGGCAAAAATGAAAAGCAAAGAATTGCCCTATCTCTTATTAGATTTGGGGTAGATGATATTCCCAACACTTTATCCCTTTACAATGAAGACGGGACTGTTAATTTTGATAATTTAAGTTCTTTTTCCGCCTCAGACAATGCTTTTCTATTTTCCTACAGTAAAAAAATAGGAAAGAACACAGGTTTAAATCCCCTTTCAATGGGTTTAAATGCCAAAATCATTCATAGAAATATTGGAAAATTTGCTAATTCCTGGGGCTTTGGATTAGATGCCGGGGTACAGTACCACAAAAACAATGTTAAGGCAGGAATAATGTTCAGGGACATAACCTCTACATTCAATGTCTGGCGATTCTCATTTTCCGAAGAAGAAAAAAATATTTTAGGTGTAACTGGAAACGATTTACCTTCGGAAAGATTAGAAATTACGAATCCACAAATCGTTGTAGGCACCTCTTTCCTAAAGCGATTTAACAAAATTGGGATAAGTCCTGAATTAGATTTTTATATTCAAACAGACGGAAGACGAAATACTCTTTTTTCTACTGACAAATTAAGTTTAGATCCAGCTATAGGCTGTGAAATCAACTTCATTTCCAAAGTATTTTTACGATTTGGTGCTAATCAGTTTCAATTTTTTCCCGTTGGAAACAACCAAAAGACATGGGCAGCCAGACCCGCTTTTGGTGCAGGATTTAAAACAAGAAGCATACAAATTGACTACGGCTTTAATGATCCCGGCATAGGAAATGGGGCACATTCCCATATCATTTCTACTCTACTTCGATTTGGTGGTAAATGATAAAAAAAATTTGTATTTGAAATAAAAAGGAAATAGATTTGCCGCTCATACAGGCGACCCACGTTTTTGACTCTACATTTTTAATAAATTAAGACCGGACTCGGAGTGACAAGGGCGGGCCTCAGCCAATAACATTGGTTTCCATATAGGAACAAGGGGATTACCGAACCACAAAGGCTGTCTTAATCCTGCTTTTAAGAGGGTCCAAAAACCTTCCTATCGCCTGTATGTTTTTTAATTAGAATGTTGGGGGCTTCAAATATTTTATATGCCCATTTAATCTGGCTTTTTCTTTGATGTTATTCACCTCTAACACATGAGGAATGAAAAGATTCAAGTGTTTTATCAGATACTTTAATCTTTCATTTTCTACTGGAATTTGAATCAATTCCAATTCCTGATGAATGCTCAAACCAACATAATGTGCAAAATCAAAGGAAAATAATTCTTCAGGATCAACAGGCAGTTTCTTCTTTATTTCTAATAAATCAAATAATTGGTTCAATTTGGATAAAAGTAAAGTCTGAAATTGAAGCTCTGATGTTGAAATACTAGGTAAAAATTCAATTTTACCGTTTAAATAATCATCTTGCTTAACCGGGTAATTAAAATCAACTACATGAAAGACTCTTTTTCCTAATAGTTCAACATCGCAGGAACCGTCTAATTCAAGATTATAAATAGATACAAGTTCCAATTCTGTACCAGCGTCTATAATTTTTCCTTTGATATAAGGTATAATGCCAAAATTCTCACTGTTCTCTTCACAATGTCTTATTAATTTTTTGTATCGGGGTTCAAAAATATGTAGATTCACTTTTTCGTTAGGAAAAACGACTAGTTGAAGCGGAAAAAGAGGTAAAACGCGCATTTAGTATGTAATTTTAGTTTATAGTTATTTCAATGTAAAAGCCTATTTATGAAAACAAATTTAAACTATTTATTCACCGTTTTCGGTTTTATTTTTCTCTGTTTTTTCGAAACTTCTTGTAAAAAGGAAGACAAAATTATCATAAATACCTTAACCGTTGACAATCCTTACCTGGTTAGTTATACCTCTGGGATCATTTCGACTCAGTCAGATATACAAATCGTTTTTGCTTCAACTAATATACCCGGAGCTGAAGCTGGCATAGAGGTAGAAGCTTCATCTTTAACCTTTTCCCCGAAAATTGAAGGAAAGGTTTATTGGAAAAATAAAAATACGCTCGTTTTTGAACCTTCAAAACCTCTTCCTCCTGCACAAAATTATAAAGTTACTTTAGATATTGCAAGTTTAATTAAAGATGCCAAAGCGCCCTACGATACCTTCAGTTTTAGTTTTGCCACAAGAGAACAACATTTGGGAGTAACCATAGAAGGACTTAAAATATTTGATAATCAAGACGACAACAAAATCACCTTTTCCGGATCTATTTTCACTGAAGATATAGTTTCCAAGAAAGAGTTAACATCTTGTGTGGAGGCCAAAATAGATGGAAAATTAGTAGATATCGTTTGGGAAAACGACTTGAATGATAAAACGCATATATTTTCTTTAGCAAACATTCAAAGAACTGAAAAACAACAAGATATAAAAATAAATTTACTCGGTGAGAAGATAGGTGCACCGGAAGATTATGAAATAACTTATACTGTCCCTGCGACTGGTATTTTTACGATGATCAAAGTTAGTCCTGTAAACAACTTAACTGATGGAATAAGAGTAGAATTTTCTGAACTTTTAGATGCCAATCAAGATCTGGAAGGATTTATTGACATAGAAGGATATTCCGGTTCCCTACCCTATTTGATTGAACAAAACATTATTAGAATTTTCCCCGAAAATATTTCCCCGGGAAACTACGTACTTAAAGTTTTAAAAGGGATAAAATCATCCACTGGAATTACCCTAAACAAATTAATACAGGAGAATTTTTATATTAATCCTTCCTTTCCCGCAGTCACTTTATCAGGCTCAGGAGCCATTGTTCCTAATACTAAAGGTGTTTTATTTCCATTCAATTCAATAGGACTTTCCGCCATAGATGTAGAAATATTCAAAGTTGGCAGCCATAATATTGTCTCGCTTTTAAAGGATAATGACCTTAATGAAGCAAATTATAATATGTATAGGGTTGGAAAAATTATTAAGCAAAAAACAATTACTCTACATCATGTCAATCCTTTAAAGGATGGCATGGAATGGAAAGAATTTTACCTGGATTTAAATGATTTAATTAAAACAGATCCAGGGGCCATTTATCAGGTAAGAATTGGATTTAGACAAGAATATGCCATTAATCCCTGTGTGGATCAGTCATCCATAGATATTGAAAAAGCACAGTCCGACCAAATTTATTTCAAGGATGAAAGCGGAAACAGGACGAGTATCATGGATAATTTTTTTGGAGGAATACCATATAATGAAAATTATACCTGGGCTAATCGAGAAAATCCGTGTTTTCCTGAATTTTATAATTCAGATCGTTTTGTGTCTGGAAATCTTTTAGTTTCAAATTATGGCATCACTGCAAAACGAGGTTCCGATGATTTAGTATGGGTCTCTGTATCAGATTTAATAACTACTGACCCTGTAGGAAATATTACCATTGATATTTATAATGAGGCTAATGACCTGATATCCCAAGTGAAAACAGACCAGGACGGCATAGCAAAAATCAATGTGAATAATGAAAATCCAGCGGTTGTGGTGGCTCATTCTGGTAAAAACAAAGGATATCTAAGACTAAAAGAGGAGGATGCTCTGAATTTAAGCCGTTTTGATATTTCTGGAGAGCAAGTTAAAGGGGATGTAAGAGGTTTTATTTATGCTGAAAGAAATATTTGGAAACCAGGAGATAGTTTGTTTTTTAACTTTATGTTACTCGACAAAAAAGCCACTTTACCCAAAGAATATCCAATAACTATGGAGCTTTTTGATGCTAAAGGTCAGCTTTATGAGAAGAGAGTTACCAACAAACAATTAAATGGCATTTACCCACTGTCTCTTTCTACCCAAGTCAACGATCAGACCGGAACCTGGCGAATAAGTATCAAAGCTGGAGCCAATACTTTCGAAAAATCGTTCAAAATAGAGTCCATTAAACCAAATAGATTAAAATCGACCTTGGTTTTTGATTATACTTTATTGAAAAAAAACCAAGAGCCATTTAACGTGCAAATAAAAGCAAACTGGTTGACAGGTATCCCAGCCTCTGAATGTAAAGCCGTTGTAGAACTCAAGTTAAAAGATGAAGCAACTGTCTTTAACACCTTTCCATCCTTTACGTTTGGTAATGAATTTTTTAAAAATAATTCATCGGATGCTAAAACCGTTTTTAACGGACCATTGAGCACTTTAGGTACAGGTGCTTTTTCTCTTAAAATATCAGAAAATCCTGATGTTTCAGGCAAATTAACCGCCTTATTTCAAACAAGAGTTTTTGAACCCTCCGGAGATTTCAGTACAACCATTGAAAAGATAACTTATCATCCATTTTCTTCTTATGTGGGTATTGAAATACCCTTAAATAATTGGGGAGAACCCGTTTTAGCTGAAAATAAACCATCCATTCTAAGGTTTGCCGTAGCCGATAACGAGGGAAATCCATTGAAAAACAAACAAATTAGCGTCAGTTTATTTAGAACAGATTGGTATTGGTGGTGGGATAATAACCAGTACAAAAATGCTGATTTTAATACGGAAACGGCAAAGGAAACGGTTAAAGAAATCATGTTAACTACCGATTCAAAAGGTATTGCTACATGGAAATTAACTATTAATGAATGGGGAAGATATTTACTTTTGGCGGAAGATATTTCCTCTGGACACAGATCTGCTCAATACATTCACTCGGGATACCCCGATGGGGCAAGTGATTTAAATGAAAAGAACCTGCTTTCGTTGATGCCTGTTAAGACAGATAAAAGAAAATACAAACCCGGCGAAAAAGCCATTTTATCCTTTCCAGGTTCCAGTGAAGGTACGGCTATCGTAACCATAGAAAATGGAAGCAGCGTGTTACAATCCATCAGGCTAAAAACAAAAAAGGGAACAAACACCCTATCTATTCCTGTAAATAAAGACATGGCGCCTAATGTGTATGCCTACGTTTCATTTATACAATCATATAAAACGGTTAAAAATGATTTGCCGATAAGGATGTTCGGCATTTGTCCCATTCAAGTTGAAGATCCATCGTCCATACTGAAACCTAAAATTCTCACCAAAGAAAGTTTCAAACCCGGTGAAAAAATAGCTATGGCCATTTCAGAGGAATCAGGAAAGGCAATGACCTATACCTTATCTGTGGTAGATGAAGGTTTATTGGGAATCACCCGATTTAAAACCCCCGACCCTCATGCCTCTTTTTATTCAAAGATAGGATTAGGCATAAGAACCTGGGACATTTACAATAAAGTCTTAGGTACCTACGTCACTGATTTTGGAAATTTATTAGCCGTTGGTGGTGACGAAAATTATCAATCAGATGCGTTAAATAATACCGGTACCCAATTTAATTCCGTTGTTTTCAGCCTCGGTCCCTTTACATTGAAAAAAGGAGAAAAAGTAAATCATACCCTTACCTTACCCAATTACATGGGTGCTGTTAGAATTATGGTTGTAGCTAAAAATGAAGCTTCTTTTGGTTCGGCTGAAAAATTAGTACCCGTAAAAAGCCCGCTTATGCTTTTTGCATCCGCACCAAAAACCCTTGCGCCAGGGGACGAATTTTCATTACCCGTAAACATTTTTAGCACCCAAAATAATATAGGTAAAGTAGTTATCACCGCTGAGGACGAGGCAGGAATACTTAAAAATAACACCCCCGGTATTTCTATAAATATGCAGGGTCTAAAAGAAAAACTTTCTCAAATATCCTTTAAGGCAGGCAATAAAACAGGCCTGGCTAAAGTAAAGATTAAAATTTCAAGTGCACAGGGATCTGCCTTTCAATTGATTGAAATACCCGTTCGAAATCCTAATCCTATCACCTATCGCATCAAATCAAAGGTTCTCAAACCAGGTGAAATGTGGACAGAAGACCTGGAAAGTTTTGGACAAAAAGGTACGAGAGATATTATACTGGAAACCTCAAGTCTGTCAAATATTGGCTTACAGAAAAGACTTTCCTTTTTACTAACTTACCCTTACGGATGTTTGGAACAAACTGTTTCCGCTGCATTTTCTCAATTATACCTCGACCAATGGGTTAAGCTGACACCTTATCAGGTTAAACTAAGACAAAAACATATTCAATCTGCCATACAGCAAATGAATAAATTTCAATTATCCTCAGGTGGTTTCTCCTACTGGCCAGGAAATTATCAATTTGATGAATGGGTTACCAGTTATACCGGGCAATTTTTATTAGAGGCCAAAACAGCTGGCTTTATTGTACCTGCTAATATGCTTAAGAAATGGGAAAAATTTCAAGTGAAGCTCGTAAAAGGGTTAAATATAAATGAGGCCTGGGCATCTGCAGAAACGTCGCAAATGAATCAGGCATACAGACTTTATACCTTAGCCTTGGCAGGAAAGGCCGAGAAAGGTGCAATGAATCAAATGAGAGAAACAAAGTCACTTTATCTATCCGCTGCCAATAGGCTGGCTGGCGCTTATGCCCTGGCAGGCAATAAAGATATAGCCATAAAAATTTTAAACAGTAAACAAAAACAGCAAACCAGCATTGGCTATTATAATTCTTATGGCTCTGATGTAAGAGATAAAGCGCAATTATTAGAAGCTTATCTGCTTTCGGGAAATAAGACGGTTTCAGCTAACCTGGCCTTGCAATTAGGAAAAGATTTGGCATCAAATAACTGGTATTCAACCCATTCTACTGCTTATGCATTATTAGCGCTCAGTAAATATCTGGGGAACCAAAAAGCGGGGGAACCAACCAAATTTAGATTTAATTCAAAAGAAACAAATGGAAAATGGGTGGATGTCCAACACAATGAAGCCACAAGTTTCACCCAATTTCAAGATTTTTCAGGCAAGCAAAAAGTGCAAATTAAAAACACGGGCAAATCTACCTTATTCTTTCAATGGGTACAATCTGGTCAGGAGGAACTGGGAAAAGTGGTAGCCTCAAAAAAAGGAATTTTACTGAGTATAGATTTCAAGTCTTTAAATGGTAAAAAATTAGATCCAACACAAATACCTCAGGGTGAGGATTTTACTGCTGAAATAACGGTAAAACATTTGGGAGAAAATCCCTACCATTATCAAGACCTCGGTTTAACTCAAGTGTTTCCATCAGGTTGGGAAATCATCAATGAAAGAATCACCGATTTTAATAATCAATCAGGTATAAATTATGATTATTTAGATATCAAAACAGATAGAACCTCTTACTTTTTTAGTTTACAGGAAAGGGAGGTCAAAAAGTTTACCATAAAGTTAAATGCCACTTTTCAGGGCCGTTATTATTTTCCTGCTGCCAACGTATCAGATATGTATAACCATTCTATTGCTGCCAATACAGAAGGGAAATGGATTTATGTGTCAAACGTAAAAAAATAACAAAAAAAGGGTATCTTAGAAATTAAAAAAGCTGATGAAAATGTACAAAACTTTATGGAATGTAGGTTTTTTGGTTCTGGGAGTTTGCCTGATTATGGGTATGTCCCATAATTTTAAAAAAAATGATGGATGGATTGATTTGTTCAACGGAAAGAACCTGGATGGATGGATTGTAAAAATTGCCAAACATGAAACAGGTGAAAATTATGGCGAAACTTTTAGAGTACGAGACGGAGAACTGCAAGTTTCTTATGAAAACTATACCGATTTTGATTTTCAGTATGGACATATATTCTTTGAAAAACCATTTAACTATTATTTAATTGACATTGATTATAAGTTTTTTGGTGAACAGGCGCCCAAAGGAGAAGGTTGGGCATGGAGAAACAGTGGCGTAATGCTTCATGGACAATCTCCACTCACCATGACTAAAGATCAAGATTTCCCTATTTCTATTGAGGCGCAATTTTTAGGAGGCGATGGAAAAAACAATCGTACTACCTGTAATTTGTGCACCCCTGGCACCAATGTGGTAATGAAAGATAAATTGGTAACACAACACTGTATTAACTCCACCTCAAAAACCTATCATGGAGACCAATGGGTAAATGCTAAGTTTTTAGTGTTAGGAGATTCTATCATTCAGCATTTTGCCAATGATGAAATGGTACTTTCCTATCAAAAACCACAATTTGGTGGTGGCACTGTAAATCGTCATAACCCTGCTGAAAAGAGAGACGGGGAATTAATCAAAGGTGGATATATTTCCTTACAAAGCGAAAGTCACCCCATTGCTTTTAGAAAAGTAAGGCTATATAATTTGGAATCTTATGTTGCCAATCCTAAAAAACTAGCAAAAAAACTAAAAGAATTAGGCGTTGCGAACAGATAATCGTCAATGTGGCAGATAACTGGTTATAAACCCTTTCACCACTTGTAATGCCTGATCGAAATGCTTGTTATTGTTTATAATAATATCAACATCATCTGCGAAAGGTTTAATATACTTTTCGTAGGCAGGCATTACATGGTTTTCATAACGATATAATACATCATCAATAGGATAATTTCTTTCCGTTTGATCCCTTCTGATACGTCTGATAACTTTTAGATTATCTTTTGCCTGAACAAATAAAGAAAGGTCGAGAATTTTTCTAATTTCCTCAAAATAAAGAATAAAAAGACCTTCGACAATAATAATGGGTGCAGGATTGAAATGAAGCAATTTAGGCGTAAGCTCTTTATTATTAAATGTATATTCTTCTCTAATAATGGCTTTACCTGCCTTCAATGAACAAATATCTGCGTACAATTCATCCTTAAAAATGGATTGAGGCAAATCAAAATTAGAAATACCTTGCTTATCCAGGTCTTGAAATTCTCTCGGTTTGTAGTAATCATCCTGAGAAATAAAACAAACCTGATCAGGCGTAAAATTCTTCTTTAAATGGAGAATAAAACTGGTTTTTCCAGATCCACTACCTCCTGTAATTCCAATAATATATGGTTGCACACGATTTGTTTTCCCAAAAATAGTTAATCCGCCACTCTTTGCTTAGTTTTATGCAATAAAAAAGGAATTAATGGATTTACTTATTACCATTTCACGTGCTACACTAGGCATGTCAGTACTTATAGGTATTGGATATTTACTTAGTTCACATAAGAAATCAATTGCTTGGCGAACCATATTTTTGGGCATTTTATTGCAATTTATTTTAGCTGTATTAGTCTTGAAGGTGCCCTTTATTAACAAAGGATTTGATTATGCTGCTGGTTTTTTCCAGGTAATTTTAAAATTTTCTGAAGAAGGAGCTACTTTTCTTTTTGGAAATTTAGTATCAGATACCAAATCTTTTGGATACATTTTTGCCTTTCAGGTTTTACCAACCATCGTATTTTTCTCAGCGGTCTCCTCCATACTATATTATTTTGGCATTTTACAAAAGATTATATATGTGTTGGCCATCATTATGAAAAAAACCCTTGGTGTAACAGGCCCTGAGAGTTTAGCGGCAGCGGCTAACATATTTGTTGGTCAAACGGAAGCCCCATTGGTGGTAAAACCATACATAAGTAGTTTTACCAGATCGGAACTGATGTGTTTGATGACAGGAGGAATGGCCACCATTGCAGGAGGTGTATTTGCAGCTTATGTAGGCTTTTTAGGAGGTGATGACCCTGTGCAACAACTTTTCTTTGCAAAACATTTATTAACGGCATCTATCATTTCTGCTCCGGCAGCTATTGTTGCCGCTAAGCTAATTGTACCTGAAACGGTAGAAAAAAGTGCAGAAGCAAATCTTGAAGTTATTGAAGATAATGGAAATAACCTATTAGATGCCATTTCAAGAGGTACTACCGACGGATTAAAATTAGCCATTAATGTAGGTGCAATGCTACTGGTTTTCACCGCTTTGGTCTATATGTTAAATGATTTTATATTTCAATTCCCAGGTAAATGGTTAGGGGTTAACGAGTATATTAAAGAAACTACCTCGGGTCGTTTTGAAGGATTAACTTTTACCTACATTCTCGGGCTCATTTTTGCTCCCATTGCCTGGTTACTTGGCACCCCTTCGCAAGATATTGTCATAGTGGGGCAGCTACTTGGTCAAAAAACGGTCATAAATGAATTTGTTGCCTATTCTGACCTCGGTTTATTAAGAGATAAAGGAATTGTCCTCGATCCTAAATCACTCATCATAGTTACTTATGCCTTATGTGGCTTCTCAAATTTTGCGTCCATAGGTATTCAAATTGGAGGCATTAGCGCCCTGGCTCCTAATAAAAGACAAGAGTTAACAGAGTTAGGTTTTAAAGCCATGGTGGGTGGAACCATCGCTTGTTTTATGACCGCCATTATTGCTTCCGTTCTTTACTATTTCTAAAAAACAGACGAAATATAAAACTAAAAAAAATATTTCGTTGTTAAAGGTATTTATTACCCGAACAAAAAACATCATGGCTACCATTGTATTTACCTTTGAAGACAAAACGATTCATCAGCCAATTCAGATTGAAAATGTTAGTGTCGACCAAAGTATCCTAGACATTGCTGAAGATAATGATATTCATCTAAACCATAATTGTGGCGGCGTTTGTGCTTGCAGTACCTGTCATATCTACATTCATCAAGGAGATAAATACCTGGAGGAAATATCTGATAAAGAGGAAGATTTTATAGACAGAGCTATTAAGCCAAAATTAAACAGTCGCCTTGCTTGCCAGTGTATCGTTCTTTCCGATGATGCTATCATTAAGGTAGAAATACCAGATCAGCATCGAATTATTGGTCACGAACATTAATTTATTAAATTTTAAAAGAGCTAACCATGCCATTTCAAGAATTCGAGAATTTACCTATTAAATGGTCAGACCACGAAGATATTGCCATCAAATTATATGAAAAATTTGGTGACGAATTTGGGGAAAGCAAAATATATAGAATCCGCTTTACTGAGCTTTTAGATTGGATTCTGGAGATTCCACTTTTTGTTGGAAAAAGAGAAGAATCGACGGAAGGTCATTTAGAACAGATCCAGGCAAAATGGGTCTATGAATGGCGCGATAACCAGTAAATAAACGTATTATTTTATGTCTAATCTAGCTCATTTTAGTCAGGTCAAAGCTTTTTTGTTTGATGTGGATGGCGTCTTTACTAATAATGAGGTTCAGATCACGGAGGCCGGTGAGCTATTAAGAACCATACACTTGAGAGATAGTTTTGCTCTTAAAGTAGCTCTTCGCGAGGGATTTCCTATTGGTATTATTACCGGTGGCACCAGCTTGGGGATAACTAAAAGACTCAACGAACTAGGTATAGAATTTGTAGCTGTAGGGAAACATCATAAAGTTCCCTCGTTACATGAATTCGTTCAAAAATATGACTTAGATTATATTAATATTTTATACATGGGTGACGATTTTCCTGATATCCCCGTATTAAATAAAGTGGGCTTACCTTGTTGCCCATCTGACGCGATACCCGAAATATTTCCTTTGGCAACTTACATTTCCCCCATTCCCGGTGGACGAGGCTGTATCAGAGATGTCATTCAAAAAACATTGCAAATTCAAGGAAAATGGAATGTAAATGTGTCTTAATTTAATTCAAACATGCTATTAACGTGTTATTCCGACTAATACGCCTGCCAAATTTGATTATTGTTGCAGTAACTCAAGGACTGATTTATTACCAACTTTTACACAAAACCTTCAGAAATTTCTCCCTGTCGGGTACATTCAATTTTTTTGAATTTGTTTTATTCGCTGTGGCAACGATACTTATTACAGCCACAGGTTATATTATCAATGATATTTATGATATTGAAACCGATAGGGTTAATAAACCAGATAAAAGGATAATTCAGGTTCATTTAAATGAATCTGGCGCATGGAAAATATATTTTTCCATGACAATAACTGGCGCGCTTATCTCTCTATATTTAGCCATACAGAGAGATGATTTATTTTATTGGTTTATTTATCCTGTCGCTGTTTTTTTGCTGTATGGTTATAGCCGTTGGTTCAAAGGCATACCCTACTTTGGAAATATATTAGTCTCCCTGTTTTGCGCCGCCGTACCCGGTATATTTTTCCTTTCTGAGGCTTCTATTTTAAAAGAACTTAAAATAAGAGACCTCTCTTCATTTTTAACATTACAGGAATTATTACTTTCCTACATCATATTTGCTTTCCTAACAAATTTGTATAGAGAGATAGTTAAAGATCTTCAAGACGAAGCGGGCGATAAACTAGCAAGTATTAATACCGCGGCTGTCTATTTTGGTAAAAAAAATACAAAGTTTGTTGCACTCTTCATCGCATTGGTCATTTCAATGGTGATAACCTTTACTTTTAGTCGGACCATTTTTTCAAATATTCCCTATTTATTCGCCGTACAATGTTTACTTATCCAACTTCCATTGTCTGTTAGCATTTTAAAATTAATTCAAGCTAAAGAAGATAAAGCTTTCAGAAACGTCGGATTATGGATAAAGTTAATCATGATAAACGGTTTGATTTTAATAACCTACCTAACTATTAATCCTTATGGGTAATACAAATCCTACTTTTCCACCCTTCAGTAAAGTCATTGTGTTAGCTTCTAAATCGCCCAGGAGAGCGCAATTATTGAGAGATGCTGGATTCAATTTCAGAATTCATCAAATGGATGTTAACGAAGATTTTTCCAGCGACATGCCGGTTGAAGAGGTCGCGGCTTATCTGGCCGATAAAAAAGCTACCGCCGCGGATTTACATATAATAAATGAAAATGAAATTTTACTTACCGCTGATAGTGTGGTTGTTATAAATAACCAAATATTAAATAAACCTGGAAGCAAAGAAGAGGCTTACGAAATGTTACAGCTGCTAAGTGACAAAACCCATATTGTTTATACAGGGATTTGCTTGCGAAATATGGATAAAAAAGTCGTATTTTCTAATCAAACAAACGTAACATTTGGAATCTTGAGCGACCACGAAATCAATTATTATATAGACCAGTTTAATCCTATGGATAAAGCGGGGTCTTATGGAATACAAGAATGGATAGGATTTTGTAAAATAAGAAAAATAGAAGGAGAATACGCCAATGTCATGGGATTACCTGTTTACGCTATTTATGAAGAACTTTTAAAATTTTAGTCTGATTTTTGATCGTTCAAAAGCTGAAAAAAAGCAGCGGCATTTTGATGAATCAGTTCTTTAATTTTATTCCCAATCATTGATTTGACTAGAAGAGGTAATTTTATTTGAACATTATAATTTGCCATGGTATAATTTGGTGAAGATTCTGTTAGCATAAAATCAATGCTGGCAGACATTATCCCCCATTTTCCCTCTTGTGAAATATCTACGGTAAAACTTTTTGGTTCATTTTTCTTATGTATTTGTAAGGTGCCAGAAAGCATATTTGAAAAACCACTAATATTTAGGTTTCCCGTCACTAAATACACATCTTCCCTCAATTTTTCAATTGAACTTATATTCGGAATAAGTTTTCCAATCAGATGAGGGTCTACTAAATAATTCCAGGTCCTATCTATTGGAAAATGTATTTCATGTTTACCTTCTACTTTCATTTTCTTACAAAAAAACGATAAAATTTTGTAATTTGAACGGTCAAACAAAATATTTCTTATGAAAAGAAGAAGTTTAATAACAAATAGTTTATGGTTATTTCTACCATTTAGCAACAAACCAATCCTTTGGAAAAATAAAAAAACAGAAAGAGGCACTTTTTCAAAAGATGGACATAAACTTCGATTCTATCAAAAAGAGGTAACCGAATCATTCACCTGTCTTTTTATAGCTGACACCCATTTATTTAAAGATGATGAAAGAGGAAATGAATTTACAATGTACAGCGGCAGAATGGCCAAAGCTTACAATAAGACAAAGCATTTTCTGACAGGAGAAGAAACCCATCCAGAAAAAGCATTTGTAGAGACGCTACAAATAGCCAAAAAAGAAAATGTTTCCTTATTAATATTAGCTGGAGATATCTTTAGTTTTCCATCGGAAGCTGCCATAACTTTTGTCATGGATGAATTACAAAAAATTGGTATACCCTATCTTTTTACCGCAGGCAATCATGATTGGCACTATGAGGGAATGCCGGGAAGTTCTGATTATTTAAGAGAAACATGGATTAAAAAAAGACTTACTCCCTTATATCAAAGTGAAAATCCACTGTATGCTGTTAGAAAAATTAATGGTATAAGGATACTTACCATTGATAACTCTACGTATGAAATAAAGGAAGAACAGCTTACCTTTTTCAAAGAACAATTAGCCAAAGATGAGCCCATCCTTTTATGTGTACATATACCATTTTACATTCAAGGCCGGGGTTTAGGATTTGGCTGTGCTCATCCAGAATGGAATGGTAAAAACGATAAAAATTTTGCATTAGAGCGACGTGAAAAATGGTCAGAAAGTGGTCATTCCATTCACACCTTATCCTTTTATTCTCTGGTTAAGTCATCAAATAATATAATATGCATCATTTCAGGTCATATTCATCAGGAATCAATAGATATTTTAAAGAACGGACTTCCACAAATAGTGGCTCCAGCCAATGCTTACGGAGGGTATCTTTCTATTGCATTTGAAAAAGAAATATAAACCGGCAGACAAATTCTTATGAAACTGACACTTCTTTTTTCCAAAGGATGAAGCCTCTCCATGCCATAATAAAGAATATAATATACATTAGAGAAAACAGAGATAAATCTTTATAATAATTTAGTGGAATAGCTATTGCATTTGACACAAGGTAAGCCAGCCAGTTTTCAATTTTTCGTTTTGCCATCCACCACATGCCAAGAATAGAAAAAGAGGTGACTAAGGCATCAGCCATGGGCGTATTACTATCCGTATTAAATTTTAGCCAGCTAAAAAGAATTATCCAGGAGGCAAAAGCTATGATTAATCCGACGAACCGTTCTTTTGTAGAACTCCAGGTAATAGGAAAAACCAATGTTTGATCTGACTTTTTTTGCAACCAGGCGTACCATCCGAATATACTCATCCCAAAATAGTATATATGCAATAAACCTTCCGCATATAACGGAGGTGTTATTTTAAAGAAATAAATATAGGCTGCCAATGAAACGCCGATAATTCCCGTCGGGAAAACCAGTACATTATTTTTAAGGGCATACCAGACGCTAAGTATTTGAGCTACCGTACTTATCCACTCAAGCGTTGAAATAGCTGCAAAATTTTCTCCTATTTGTTGAATGATATTCAATAACATGTCAAATGTGTAAGTAAGTAACTTTACCATATTAAAATTAAAGAAACGTATAATTTAATGGAAAACGGATAAAAAAGTAAAATTATATTACTAGAATGTCCTAAAAACTTTAATTTCGTATGTTATTAAAAACATAAACATGAAATTCAACTTATCTTCTTTTTTCTATTTATTCCTAACCCTCATTATTCTGTTTCTATTAAACACAAAAATAGGTCCTTTACCTCCTTTGGCAAAATTTCTAGACCCTTTTAACGGCTTTTGGCAACAAGCTGAACCCAGGCAAATGGAAACAGAAAGCACATTAAATATAAAAGGATTGACGGGAAAAGTTAATATCTATTTTGATGAAAACAGGATTCCCCATATTGAAGCTGAAAATGAAGAAGATTTATATTTTGCTCAAGGATTTATCATTGCCAGAGATAGGCTATGGCAATTAGATTTTCAAACCAGATTTGCTGCGGGAAGACTTTCTGAAGTTATTGGTGAAAAGGCTATCGATTTAGACAAATATAACCGACGAATGGGTATGGGTTTCGGTGCACGAAACATGGAGGCTTTTGTTAAAAAAGATAGTAAAATGCGCATGGTTCTTGATGCTTATACCGCCGGAATCAATGCCTATATCGGTACGCTTAAACCAAAAGATTATCCGATAGAATTTAAACTGTTAGATTATAAGCCTGAAAATTGGAAACCCATCAATTCAGCCTATCTTTTAAAATTAATGTCTGCTACCCTGGCAGCGGCTTCCAATGATTTTTATTTGTCCAATGCCTTAGCAAAATTTGGACCTGAGGTTATAAAAGATTTATTTCCAAATTATCCGTTTAGGGAAGATCCCATTATACCGACGGGGACTACATGGGATTTTGATCCTGTACCAGTACCCAAAGTACCTGAGGACATAGCCCTTACCACGACGGGTATTAAACTTAATCCAAAGGAAGAAGGCTTAGGAAGTAATAATTGGGCAATGTCGGGCACTAAAACATCTACTGGCTATCCGTTATTGGCAAACGATCCTCACCTAGAAATGACTTTGCCAGCCATCTGGTATCAAAATCAATTGACAGCACCCGGCATAAATGTGTATGGGGTTACTATACCAGGTTCACCGGGCGTGATTATAGGATTTAACAAAGATGTTGCCTGGGGCGTAACCAATGTTGGTTCTGATGTCCTTGACTGGTATAAAATCACCTTTAAGGATGATTCTAAAAATGAATATTTAGTAGGAAAAGAATGGAAGAAGGTAAAGAAAGTTGTTGAGGTCATCAAAGTCAGAGGTCAGGCAACTATTTCAGAAACAGTTCTTTACACTCATCACGGTCCAATTGTATATTTAGAAGGCGATAAACCTTCCGCCTTACCAAAATCAAATAATATACCCATTGGCTATGCTTTAAAATGGATCGCGCATCAGCCGTCGAATGATATAAAAACATTTTACGAATTAAACAGGGCTAAAAATCATTCAGATTATAAGGCTGCATTATTACATTATGTAGCTCCGGCACAGAATTTTATCTTTGCCAGCAAGGAAAATGATATAGCAATTACGCCCAATGGATATTTTCCATTGAAGTGGAAGGGTCAAGGTAAATTTCTGCTCGACGGAAGTAATCCTGCCCACGAATGGCAAGGAAGAGTACCTACAGACCAAAATCCAACCGTAAAAAATCCACAAAGAGGGTTTGTTTCCTCTGCCAATCAATTTTCAGCAGATACAACTTATCCTTACTATTTACATTGGGAATATACAGGGTATGAGAGAGGTGCAAGGATAAACAGACAACTTGCCAATATGAATAAGGCCACTGTTGATGACTTTCGACAGTTACAAAACGATAATTATAGCATTCACGCAGAAAATGTAAAAGATGTATTAATTAAAAACGTAAATGTTTCTGCCCTAGATGCCCGGGAAAAAAAGGCACTGGCAATCTTTAAAGACTGGACATACAGGTATGACGCAAAGGAAATATCCCCATCCATTTTTGAATGGTGGCATAAAAGGTTAGCCAGTGGTATATGGGAAGATGAATTTTCAGATGCAAAAAATCCAATGGTTATTCCTTCCAGGGATAGAACGGTACAGCTCCTTTTAACAGATGATACGGCGAAATGGTATGATAATATCAAAACACCTGCCATTGAAAATAAGGGAGATATAGTTACCACTACCTTTAAAGAAACGATTGATAGTCTGTTTAAGACTTACGGCGAAATAAGTGCTAAATGGGAATGGGGCAATGTAAAAGGAACGAATGTTGCCCATTTAGCAAAAATTTCAGGATTTGGAACAAAAACATTATATACTGGAGGTTCAAAAACGGCAATAAATGCTATTTCTCAAACCACGGGACCATCCTGGAAAATGATTGTTTCATTGGGTGATAAAGTTGAAGCTTTTGGACTTTTTCCTGGCGGTGAATCAGGCAATCCTGGTAGTTTTTATTACGATAATATGGTTGAAAATTGGGCTGGTGGTAAATTAAATTCTCTATATTTTTATGAAAAGGGAAAGCCAGACGCAAAAAGAATCAAACAAACCATTTCTCTCATTTCAAAAAAATAATCTCATGTTAATATTAATCATCATAGTAAGTTGTTTTATAGCACAAAGTTTTTTACCCTGGTGGATCATTGCACCTATCTGTTTCATTGCTAGCTTTTTCCTTTCAACTTCTAAAAAACAGGCTTTTTGGAGTGGATTTGCGGGCATATTCCTTTTGTGGTTAATTAAAATACTCAGCTTAAGTATACCCAATGAACATTTATTAGCCAATAAAGTAGGACAGGTTTTCATGTTACCTGCCTCTGAAACCAATTGGGTTATTCTTGTTTTTGTTGGTTCATTAATGGGTGGAATCGTTGGAGGACTTAGTAGTTTAACGGGATATTCCTTCCGGAAAAATAGCTAAAAACAGAAATAACCGTCCTTTCGTCTATTATTACCATACATTTTGTGAAATTATTTATTTAAAATTTTTTATTGGTAATAAATCTATTTATATTTATTTAAGTTTTGAAAACAAGTCCCCGAAAAAGTAATAAAATGGATAAAGTAAAGTATTACTTTAAATATAAACAATTCACTCAATTTTTAATTAACAATAGTCAACTTATGGTACAATTTTTCGAAAAAGTGACAAGAAACATGAAAAAGCAATCTATGCTTTTCTGTTTCTTGTTTATTTCTTCTGCCATGTTTGGTCAAATCACTGGAACAGTGGTTGATGCGGACAATGGAGAACCACTTATTGGTGCATCAGTAGTTATTGCTGGATCATCTACAGGAACCGTTACCGATTTGGATGGATCTTTTTCCATTAACGCGAAAGCGGGAGACGTGTTGGAAATTTCTTACACAGGCTACACCGCTAAAACCTTAACGCTGGGTGCTGAAACGAAACTAAGCATTTCACTAAGCCAAGGTGTTACCATCGATGAAATCATCGTAACTGGTTATGCCGTTGAAAGCAAGCGCCAAACTACAGGTGCGGTATCAACCGTGCCAGCAAAACAAATGGCTGCCATTCCTTCAGGTAACGTAGAACAACAATTACAAGGTCGTGTAGCGGGTGTAACCGTACTTACCAATGGACAACCAGGAACAACAAGTCAAATTCGTGTTCGTGGTTTTGGTGCCTTTGGTGGTAATGCTCCTTTATACATTGTTGACGGGGTACCTACTGAAAATACCGATTTCATCAATCCTGATGATATTGAGACGGTAACAGTTCTTAAAGATGCTGCTTCAGCCTCTATTTACGGTGCAAGAGCTGCTAACGGCGTGGTGGTTTATACCACAAAATCGGGTACCAAAAAGGCAAGAAAAATGGAAGTAACTTACAACGGCTTGACAGGATTTACTGACCCAAATGTTAAAGGTTCTCCGGAAATGCTTGATCCTCAGCAAATGGCCGACTGGACGCACGTTGCATACCGCAATAACGCGGCTGCAAATGGAACAGCTGTTAGCTACACCCACCCACAATACGGTAATCAGGCGACGCCTCGTATGCCAACTTATCTGCATGCCAATGGCGCTAATGGTGTCGTTGGAAATGTTGATTTAGCTGCTATCGAAGCTGCTTACAAAGCTAATCCGCGTAATGTGTTTTTAATTAAACCAAATCTGGAAGGAACTAACTGGTATGACGCCATTACTCGGGTTGCTCCTTTGCAACGTCATAGTTTAGGATTTAGTGGAGGAACGGAGAATGGACGTTACTATATTGGATTAGGTGCTCAGAATCAATCAGGTATCTTATACGAAAACGAATTCAAACGTTATTCATTTCGCGCTAACTCTGAATGGGATTTATTGCCTTGGTTAAGTGTGGGTGAAAACCTTCAGGTTACCTACAGAGCTGTATTAGGTCAACAGGGTGATGCCGGTGGTATCGGTGTAGCCGACGACGAATCAGAAGTTTTGTCTGCCTATAGAATGCCTACCATTCTTCCAGTATTTGATGAATTCGGAAGTTATGCCAGTACAAAAGCAGCTGGTTTTAATAATCCAAGAAATCCTTTAAGAAGATTAAGGCTTAACAATGGAGACGACGGTGGTTTCAATACCAGTGCCTTTGGTAATTTGTATTTATTAATTAAACCAGTTAAAGGTTTAACCATTAAATCTTCCTTGGGAGGAAACTACAATAACAATTTTTACAAAAACTATAATTACATCTATTTAGGAGATTCTGAACCAGAAGCATCCAATACCTTCAGTGAAGGAGGTGGATATGGAATGAGCTGGGTGTTATCAAATACAGCCTCTTATAAAGCTCAATTAGGTGCTCATGGTTTTACTGCCTTAGCGGGTGTAGAAGCGTTGAATACAGGAAAAGGTCGTTTCTTTAACGGAAGCGGTATTAACCCATTTTCTACCGATTTGAATTTTGTTAACCTATCAACAGTACAAAGTCCACAGGTTAACAGTGGCTTGTACAATGGCGTTAATTTCTATTCCATTTTTGGAAAATTAGACTATAATTTCAAAGAAAAGTATTACCTGACAGGGGTACTTCGTCGTGATGGGGCATCTCGTTTTGGTGCTAACTCACGTTATGGCGTATTTCCTGCGTTATCAGCAGCTTGGCGTGTAACCTCAGAAGATTTTCTTAAAGATGTTACCTGGATCAGAGATTTGAAAGTTCGTGGTGGATGGGGAGAAATGGGTAACTCTAATAACGTTGACCCAAGTAACCAGTTTTTCTTATATCGTTCTGATCGTGGAAATACTTTCTACCCAATTAGCGGACAAAGTAGTGGTGTGGATGAAGGATTTGCTTCCAGTAGAATTGGTAATCCCGATGCAAGATGGGAAACAAGTGAAACCATTAACATTGGATTTGATATCTCTATGTTCGACAATAAGTTGGAAGTTATTTTTGACTGGTGGAAAAAAACGACCAGAGACCTGCTATTTACTGTTCCTCTTCCTGGTGTTGCAGGAAATTATGCTGCATCTCCAGCTGTTAACGTTGGAAGTATGTTAAACAGAGGTATTGACTTCCAAATTATCAACAGAGGTAATTTAGGATCAAAATTAACCTACGAACTGACGTTGAATAATGCTTTCCTTCATAATGAAATCACTAAGTTAGCTGATGGTATTCCATTCTTCGACGGTGGATCTTATAGAGGTATTGCACCGATTAGAAATCAACCTGGTTATGGTCTTTCAGAGTTTTTCGGATATAAAATGATAGGATATTTCAATTCCAAAGCGGAAGTTGATGCATCCAAACAACCTGGTGCAGGTATAGGTCGTTTCAAATACGAAGATGTTAATGGAGACGGACAAATCACTCCTGCTGACCGTACATTCATCGGCAGTCCAATCCCTAAATTTACAGGAGGTGCTAACTTCAATGTTGGATACAAAAATTTACACGCTGAGGTTTACCTATATACTTCTATTGGAAACAAAATTTTCAACCAGTCAAAATGGTTCACTGATTTCTTTGGTTCTTTTGAAGGATCAGCAAAAGGCATTCGTGCATTAGATTCCTGGACAACTGCTTTAGGAAATGACGCAAAAGCACCCATTTGGGAAAGTGCCTCTAACATTAGTACGAATGGTGCAGCTAATTCCTGGTACGTAGAGGATGGATCTTTCCTGCGTATTCAAAGATTAGCTATGTATTATGATTTTGAGCCTTCTCTTTTAAAGAGATTAAAATTATCAAAACTTAGCGTTGGTGTTTCTGCAAATAATATTTGGACACTTACAAAATATACTGGCTTAGATCCAATGGTAGGTGGTGGAGCTGATACAAACTTCGGTATAGATGTTGGTAACTATCCAGTTACTCCTTCTTATATGTTAAACTTTTCTATCGGTTTTTAAAAACGTTTTTAATTAAAATTTGTTTCTTAAACATAAAAATCAAGAAAATGAATAATATTTTTAAAAGGATGTCAATGGTCATGGCTATGGTTATGGTCCTGGTTGTATCCTGTAAAGATTCCTTTTTAGAGGTAGCCCCAACAGGCTCCCTCGCAGACGCTCAGTTAGCTACAAAAGCTGGTGTAGAGGGTGTATTAATTGGTGCTTATGCCGCACTAAATGGTGTTTTTGGCAATCGCCTAGAAGGTCCAAACCACTGGGTAACAGGTAGTATCTGTGGTGGTGATGCAAACAAGGGAACTGACCCTGGTGACTATTCTTCCATTAACCCAATGCAACGTTATGAAACGGATCCAACCCAAGGCGATCTCTCCGCTTTATGGAGAGGCCGTTATGAAGGCGTTAGCCGTTGTAACACAGTACTTAGGCTTTTGAGTCAAGCTAAAGATATCAGCCCTGCTGATGCTGCCAGAATTGCAGGAGAAGCAAGATTATTAAGAGGTCATTTTTATTTTGACCTTAAAAAACACTTCAACAGTATCCCATACTTTGATGAAAAAACACCTGCTTCTGAAATTCCGAAAGTTGCAAATTCGCCAGCGGTTTGGGATAAAATCGAAGCTGATTTCCAGTTTGCTTTCACCAACCTACCTGAAACACTAGGTCAGGCTGGTCGTGTAAACAAATGGGCTGCTGCTGCTTATATGGGTAAAGCTAAACTTTACCAAAAGAAGTATGCAGAGGCTAAAACCTGGCTTGACAATACCATCAATAATGGTAAGACTACTAATGGTAAAAAATATCAATTACTTGAAGATTATACTCAAATATTTAACGCAGAGTACGATAATCATGCTGAAGCTGTTATGGACGTAGAATCGTCTATGAATACAGGTAACGTAGCGAATGCAAACTACTATGATGACCTTAACTATCCTTATAATACAGGTTTAGATGGTCCTGGTAACTGCTGTGGATTCTTTCAACCTTCTTTTGATATGGCTAATACTTTCCGTACAAAAGATGGTCTTCCTCTATTGGATGGTTCCTATAACAGTGACGCCAATGCCTTAAAGCATGACTACGGTGTTGAATCTAGTGCTCCATTTACACCTGATGCTGGTCCGGTGGATCCACGTTTAGATCATTCCATCGGTCGTCGTGGCATTCCATATCTTGACTGGATTGCTCACCCTGGAAAAGCATGGATTCGCGCTCAACCTTATGCTGGTCCTTATTCTCCAAAGAAATATGTTTACTATAAGTCTCAGGAAAATAAATTGACTGACGGAAGCTCATGGACACGTGGTTATGCCACTATGAATTACACTATCATTCGTTTTGCAGATGTTCTTTTAATGGCTGCTGAAGCTGAAATTGAAGCTGGTTCTTTAGCTAAAGCAAGAGAATTAGTTAATCAAGTACGTGCCCGTGCCGCTAATAAAGCTCACTGGGTTAAAAAAGCGGATGGAACACCTGCAGCAAATTATGAGATTGCCCTTTATCCTGAATCTGCCTTTTCTTCAAAAGCAGCAGCTAATGATATTGTTAGAATGGAAAGAAAACTTGAACTTTCTGGAGAAGGTCACAGATTCTTCGACTTAGTTCGTTGGGGTATCGCTGAACCAGTATTAAATGCTTACCTTAGAAATGAGGCTAAAATTTTAGTTACTAAATTTGGTGGTGCTAAATTTACCGCTGGAAACGATGAGTATTATCCAATTCCTCAGCGTGAAATTGATTTACAAGGTACCGTTCTAAAACAAAATCCTGGTTATTAATTAACTCCTTTTGTTTTATAAAAAAGGGTGCCTCAATGCGTAAAATTGAGGCGCCCTTTTTAATTTTACATGCACTCAAAATATCTGTTTATGCGTATTTTAATTAGCTTATTTTGTCTCTCCCTTATCCTTTCTTGTGATAAAAAAGAGTTCCTGTTTACAAAAATAGATGCCAATGATTCAGGTGTCTCTTTTGAAAATAAAATAACCGTTAATGATACCCTAAATGCTTTGGTGAGTGAATTTGTTTATAATGGGGGTGGTGTTGCTATCGCAGATTTGAATGGCGACCAATTGAATGATTTGTTTTTTACTGCAAGCCAATCTGATAATTCTCTTTATATAAATAATGGGAATTTTAAATTTACTGAAACATCTAAAATATCAGGTACCCAAAAACCCTCTAACCAATTTTGGTCATCTGGAGTGACTATCTTAGATATTAATTTAGATGGCAAACAAGACATCTATGTGTGTAATACGCTAAATGGAAAGGCAGATTACCGAAAAAATTTCTTATACATTAACAATGGCAATAAGTCAGACGGTACGCCCTCATTTACTGAAATGGCTGCTGAATATGGTTTAGCAGATACTTCTCATGCTTCTCACGCGCAATTTTTTGACTACGACCTGGATGGTGATCTCGATGTTTTTATCGGCGTTAATTGGGTTGAGGAAAAATATCCTCACGAATTTATTGAAAAACGTATCGGTAAAGAGGCTCTAAACCGGGACAGACTATTCAGAAATGACTGGAACGATAAGTTAGGTCACCCCGTTTTTACCGATGTTGCGGAAGTAGCGGGTATTCAACTAGATGGTTATAGCCATAGTACCCTCATCGTCGATTTTAATGAAGATAATTATCCGGATATTTATGTGGCTAACGATTTTGAAAGTGATGACCTTATTTTCATAAATAATAAGAATGGTACTTTTACCAATCATGCAGCGGCAATTTTCAAGCACATCAGTCTTACGGCTATGGGAAGTGACGTTGGTGATGTCAATAATGACGGCCTGCAGGACCTATTGACCACTGAAATGCAGCCTTTTTATAATAAGAGGAAAAAATTGTTTCAGGGGGAAAGTAGTTATCAAAGGGAAATTTTCACCAAAAGATTTGGTTATAATCATCAATTTATGAGAAATACCTTACAGGTAAACCAGGGAGTTAATCCTAAAACCGGGTTACCTGTATTTTCAGAACAGGGTATGTTTTCAGGAATTCATGAAACAGACTGGTCATGGACCGCGCTATTTGCAGATTTTGATAACGATGGACATCAAGATGTTTTTATTTCAAATGGTTATCCTAAAGATGTTACCGATCATGATTTCTCCATTTTCCGATCCTACGCTAGTCGTTTAGTAAGCACAGAGGAATTATTAGCGGCCGTTCCCGAGGTGAAATCTCCTAATTTCCTCTTCAAAAATAAAGGTGATCTCTCCTTTGAAAATATAACTGCTGCCGCCGGAATGCAAATTCCCAGCTTTTCAAATGGGGCAGCTTATGGCGATTTAGATAATGATGGTGATTTAGATTTAGTGGTGAATAATATTAATGACAAAGCCTTTATTTTTAAAAACAATGTACTCCCTGAAAAACAAAATTATATCCGCTTAAAATTAATCGGTTCCGATAAAAATCCAGAGGCTATAGGTGCCTCGGCCATCATTTATAGCAAAAACCATAAACAAAAGCAATCTTTGCTTTCAGGAAGAGGTTATTTATCCCAATCGGAATTAATATTTCAGTTTGGCCTCAACCAGGAAAAAAAGGCAGACTCTATTCAAATTATTTGGCCGGGTGGTTACTTACAAACTATCTATAATGTGAATGCAAATCAAACGAAAGTTGTAAGCTTTGACAAAAATAAAATCTCAGCAGAACAGATATTTCCAAAAAGTAATCCAACGATTTTTACTGAAAATGCAGCCGAATTAAATCTTAATTATCTCCACGTAGAAAAAGATTTTATTGATTTTAATATTCAGAGAACTCTCCCCCATAAACTTTCCCAATATGGGCCTGCCATAGCTGTTGGTGACCTAAATGGCGATGGACTGGACGATTTTATTGTCAGTGGAACTAAGAACCAGGACCAGACTATTTTTTATCAACTGGAAAATGGCCAATTTGAATCGAAAAACTACCATTTAAAAAACACCGAAGCGGGTGATGAAGAGGATGCCGGAATATTAATCTTTGATGCCGACGGAGATGGCTTAAATGACCTTTATTTTGCCCGGGGATGTGCTCAATTTGAACCTAATAATCCATTGTATAAAGACCAGTTATTCCTAAATAAAGGGAATAAGTTATTTGAATATCAGATGAATGCCTTACCAAATATTACTTCTAATGGTTCGTGTGTAAAAGCAGCAGATGTTGATAATGACGGAGATTTAGATTTATTTATTGGTAGTCGCTCTCTTCCTTTTAGTTATCCCCTATCCGACAGGTCTTTTATACTTATAAATGAAAGTAAAAAGGGAAAACCTTCTTTTCGAGATGCCACTGCCGAAATTAATAAAGATTTACTTTATCCGGGCCTGATCACAGATGCAATATGGACTGATTTTAATAATGACAACACTATCGATTTAATTCTCACAGGAGAATGGATGCCCATTCGATTTTTTGCCAATCAAAAAGGAAAATTAACTGAAATATCTACAGGTTTAGAAAAACAAACGGGCTGGTGGAACAGTATTACCGGCTTTGATAAAGATAACGATGGCGATACTGACTACGTTGTAGGGAATTTTGGTACTAATCTTAATATGGTGGCATCAGAAAAGGAACCTTTATCAATGTATGCAAAAGACCTGGATAAAAATGGAAGTATTGATCCTCTTATATCGAGGTATTGGCCTGATAGCTTAGGGGTTAGAAAAGAATATTTATACCACCCACTTCAGGATGTTATCGGTCAATTTTCTGGTATTAGAAAACAATATAATTCATTTGGAGAATACGGAGCGGCGACTGCTTCCGACATTTTCAGCAGATTAAACATGGAAAATGTGATTAAAAAGCAGGTTGTTCTTATGAAATCAAGTTGGATAGAAAATTTGGGATCCGGCCAATTCAAAATTCATTCTCTACCTTTTGAAGCTCAAATGGCACCTATTTATGCCGCTGTAACCACAGATTTAAACAACGATGGGCTGTTAGATATAAATCTGGTTGGCAATGATTTCGGTATAGAAGTGCAACAAGGTAAAGCGGATGCCTTAAATGGTTTAACCCTGATAAATAAAAAAGGTCCTTCGTTCACATCTGTCCCATTTACAAAATCGGGATTTTATGTACCTGGCGACGGTAAAAGCTTAACCTCGATACCTGTTAAAAATGGGCTCTATTTTCTAGCAGGTCAAAATAATGATAAGTTACTGGCTTTTCGCTTAAACAGCGAAGGAAATAAAATGATTCCATTTCTTAAAAATGAAAGATATGCCATAATTTATTTAAAAAATGGAACTAAACGCAAAACGGAATCCTACTTTGGACATTCTTTTAATTCTCAGTCGGGTAATTTCATACACGTTAATAACACTATGTCAAAAATTGAATTTTATGGCAAGGGAGGAATTAAACTACGAACGTGGTTGAATCAATAATCACTGATTATGAACATTTTATTAAGGAAATGCTTAATGATATCCTTTTTCCTATTCAATACAGTGAATGGATATTCGCAGGACTTTTTAAATGTTTACCTTGATTCTATCCATTATGCTGAAACAAAAATAAAGAGGCTACCCAACGGAGATATTATCTTGGCAACCTCAAGTTTAGAATCTTTGCGCAACGGAGGCAAAGAAGCCAGGCTTTTTTGCCAAAGAATAAATTATTGTGGACAGGTTATGTGGTCTTATGCTTATAAAGTACCTGACGACCACATTATTATGAATGACTTAGCTATTTTAAATACCAATGAAATAGTACTTTATGGTAGTATTTATAAAGGCCTCAAGGAATCTATCTTTTTGATGAAAATCAATGTTGTGAATGGATTAAATGAAGAAATGAAAGTATTTAACCCTGGCACAGTAGATCATTTCACCTATTCCATTGATATAAAAGATAATATAATTATTATTTACGGCTTACTATTAGATTTCAACACCAAGAAAAATGGATTTATTGCCCACTTTAACACAAAGCTCAACTTTATGTGGGCTAAAAAGTTCTTTCCCTTTGAATCCTCTGGAAAGATAGCCATTCAATTAGACCATTCATTTATTGCCTTTTCCGGCAACTACCTTTTTAACCTTAACAAAGATGGTTCACCGTTTTGGGCTTATGAAATGAAGGGAGAAAAAACAGTCAAAATAATTGGTGGTCCACTCATAACTGCCGATGGTACCGTTTTTGAAGGCGTTGCAGACAGTGCTCATTTTTTATTTAAAATAAATAATAAAGGGGAAAAAATATGGGAAACGCAGCGATACAAAGGACTGGGAAAAGCTTCTGCCCTAAGTATTTTGAAAAATGGATCTATTTATGTAAGCTTATTAACTCTATCCGCCAATAAGAAAAACCTATCACATGTAGTGTTTTTAAACGATGGATTGGTTTCCTCCATTTCAAATATACTATTACCTCAAAATTTAAGTTCCACCCTACTTAATCAACAAGTTGATAACCAAAATATAAATACCCTCATAGGATCCATTGACCCATTTATAAGTAAAAAAGGGGATATAAATTCTTTCCTTTTTCAATACGAGGTGATGGGTGAAAATATGGAATGTTTGGAAGCAGAACCATCTGAAATGGTATCCAATCATTATACGCCCATCCATTTTGAATCTGTTAATCCTGTTTTTACCTCTTTCTCATTTACCCAGGAAAATATTTTCAGACCGGATACTGTCTTATGGAGAAGAATATATAACCCATTTTGTATAACAGAAACAGAAGAATTACCTCTTGTTACAGACACAACCCTGGCTTGCGATGCAACATGGAAAATCACCTTACCTGGAGAAGAATACATTTGGTGGGATAATGTCCAGTCTAAGGAAAGAATTATTTCCGTTCCCGGGACCTATAAAGCCTATAAACTATCTTGTTCTGACCCAAGTATTCATCTTTTTAACTTAAAAAAAGAAAATTGTGATTGTCCGTTTTTTATTCCCAATGCATTTAGTCCTAATAATGACGGAACAAACGACTTTTTAGAAGTTTATTCTGCTTGTGAAATCACTGATTACCAATGGAAAGTATATTCAAGATGGGGAAATTTGATTGATAGCGGAATGAATACGGCTTGGTCTGGAAACGTTGCCGGGGAATTAATTTCACAAGGTTCCTATATTTTCATTATCACCTATACCCTTAAGGATGTGGATGGAAAAATGATTAAAGGTCAGAAGGAACAAATTATAAACCTGGTCCGATAGATGGATGTGTGACGAACATTACAAATCAATATTGTTTTAACGCATATATTCGCGGTAAATAAAAAAATGGTTCTATGAAAAGGTCAATTTCCCTATTATCTTTTGTGTTAAGTTCGTTATTACTTACCTCCTCTTGTAATTCCTCCAACACAAGCGGAGGTATAAATTTCCAGTTGAATGCGCCGGAATTTTCCGAAAAAATAGCAAGTACCCCTGGTGGTGTTGTTTTAGATGTTAGAACACCTGGAGAGTTTGCACAAGGACACATTGCCAATGCAACCAATATTAGTTGGAATGATCCGACTTTCGATGGTAAAATTAATAACATTCCAAAAACAACCCCAATATTCATTTACTGCCTAAGTGGCAGCAGAAGTATGTCTGCGGCTAATTTTATTCGAAATAATGGTTATTCAAATGTTTATGAATTAATGGGTGGTATCATGAAATGGTCTGCCGCTAATCTTCCGTTAACCACCGATAGTTCAGTAAAAAAAGTAGCTGGCATGGACTTAGCTTCTTTTAAAGAATTAACCAAAGGAGATAAAATAGTTTTAGTTGATTTTTATGCAGACTGGTGCCTGCCATGTAAAAAAATGGAACCTTTCTTAAATGAAATAGCTAACGAAAAAAAGGACAAGGTAACCTTGATCCGTATAAATGCTGATGAGCAAAGCGAATTATGTAAAAGTTTAAAAATTGACGCTCTACCCTATTTACAATTATACAAAAACGAGGAATTAATGTGGGAAAAAGTAGGATTTATTGATAAAATGGGCATTGAAAAAGAAATTGACGTAATAAAATTTTGATATTTATTACCTTAAAGATATTTTAAAATGAGTATATTGTTGTGCCTTTTAACAAAAGGGCATCAAAAAAAATATACTCATTTTAATTTATTCTCATGCAATCTAGTGTATTATCCGTTGTCCTGTTACCCTTAGGATTAGCTATCATAATGATGGGCTTAGGTTTATCTCTCACCCTTGCCGATTTCAAACGAATAATAAACTATCCGAAAGCCATTATCATTGGCTTGTTTTGTCAAATGATAATTCTTCCCTTCATTTGCTATTTCATAGCGGTAGGATTTAAATTATCTCCTGAATTAGCCGTTGGACTCATGTTACTTGCAGCGGCACCCGGAGGCCCAACCTCCAACCTTTTTTCCCATGTAGCAAAAGGAGACGTAGCATTAAATGTATCCTTAACCGCCATAAATAGTCTATTATCTGTATTTTCAATTAGTCTTATTGTAAATATTTCCATAGCTACCTTTATGGCAACGGGGGACGTGATTCCTTTACAGTTTAAAAAAATCTTGGAAGTGTGCCTCATTGTATTAGGCCCTGTGTCCATTGGTATGTTAATAAGGTCAAAAGCACCGAAGATTGCAGAAAAACTAAATAAACCAGTTAAAATAGCTTCTGCCGTTTTTCTGGCTATCATTATTATTCTTACTCTTTATAGTGAAAAGGAAAATTTACCGCTTTATTTCTCCCTGGTTGGTATCCCCGCTTTACTTTTCAATATTTTGTGCATGGCTGTCGGTTATTATGTACCCAGATTATTTTCTCTTGATAAATCTCAAGCCATTGCCATCGGCATGGAAATTGGCATTCACAATGGGACTTTAGCCATATTCATTGCATTAAGTGTCATTGGAAACAATATAATGGCCACTCCAGCGGCTATTTATAGCTTATTCATGTTTTTCACAGCCGCCATTTTTGGTGTATTAGTAAATAAATTTTAATGGTTTATTCCACCTTTTTATAAACTTCCATTTTAAAGGCAGGCGTGCAAAAACACAGGAACACAAGATCTTCTGTTCCTGTGTTTTTAATATATTGAGGCGTATTCTTTAAAATATGGACAGTTTCGCCCCGTTGAACTTCCCCTATACTTTGGCTATTCAGATACATTTCCCCCATTCCCTCTAAAATATAATACCATTCATCTGTTTCAGACAACAAATGATTTTCAGTTACCATGCCAGGTTTTACTGTAGCCTTGGCAATGGAACCATCTGAAAAATTCACTTCATTAAAGAGCTCATTAATAAAACATCCTTCTCCTGAAAAATATGTTTTTGCAGGATCTTCTTTAAAAACAGCTTTATTCATTTTTTCTTGTTTTTGAAAATTAATATTTGTTAATTTTGAATAAAACGGCAATGAAAAATCTTTCCACCTTATCCTTTTTTATTATTGGGCTTTTGTCTTTCCACTGCCTGGTTGCACAAGATAATCACAGATTAACCTCATTAAATAAAGTAGTAGATACCCTTTTACAAAGAAATGAATTTAATGGTACCCTGTTATATGCAGTAAATGGAAAAATACAGTATGAAAAATCATTTGGGAACCTTAGTTTATCCGATAAAACACCTTTAGACAAGTCTTCCAGTTTTAATCTGGCTTCATTAACCAAACAATTCATTGGCCTGTTAACATTAAAAATAAAAGAAAAATATCCCTTTAGCCTGGATGATCCGATACAGAAATACATCCTTTCATTTCCTTATGCCAACATAAAAATAAAACATCTGCTTTATCATACGTCTGGTCTTCAAGAATATTTTTATTGGGCAGAAAATCAAACCGGACCTTTGGATACCATTAAAAACAACGACGTACTGGCATTTTTAGCTAATCAAAAACCTGCCTTATTATTCACACCAGGATCAAAATTTCAATATTGTAACACCGGCTATATCATTATGACACTGGTTTTGGAAAACATAACGGCAAAGCCAATCAATGAATTAATGGACCAATTTTTAATTCAACCTTTGAATCTGACAAATACAAAAATTCATACCATTAATACTTATCACTCTTTTCCAAATAGAGTGAAAGGATTTAAAGAGGAAAATGGAAAATTAGTGCAAAATGATTTGTATCGGATAGATGGTGTGTTTGGTGACGGAAATTTATATTCTTCCGCAAATGATTTATTAAAATGGACAGAGGCCTGGAAAAGGGAATTACTAAAAGCAAAAAACAACCTGCTGGAAGCCTTCCAACCTACTGTTTTAAATAATGGAAAATTATCAAATTATGGATTTGGTTTTCAGATAGATACCTTAAATATACAATATTCCCACACTGGATCATGGGTTGGATTTTACAATTATCTGGCGACCAATTTGAAATCAAAGGAAACCATCATTCTATTAACGAATAATTCAAATTCTACCGCATCCAGAGCTATTCAACAATGGTTTAACCATAAAACGGTTGAATTTCAAAAAAGTACATTGATAACCAATGTTCGAATTATTGATGGTACAGGACTACCAGAAAGAAAGGGTTCTCTCAGGATTAAAGGGAATAAAATAGTGGAAATGGGTCTATTGAATCCATACATTGGGGAAGAAGTGATAGATGGGCAGGACAATATTTTAGCACCTGGTTTCATTGATACTCATAGTCATCATGAGGGTGGATTAGAAGAAAATCTGGAAGCCCTACCCGTTTTAAGTCAAGGAATTACCACCATTTGTATTGGACAAGATGGCTTTAGTCAACCCATGGATACTCTAAAAAGCAGATATGCACAGCATAAGCCTGCCATTAATTTGCTTAGTTACACAGGACATGCCAGCTTGAGAATCAAACAAATGGGATTAAGGGGATTATTTAGGACTGCCTCCGATAAAGAGATAGAAGGTATGAAACTGGATCTGGAAAATGAACTAAAAAAGGGCTCCTTTGGTATTTCCACCGGTCTGGAATACGAGGAAGGCTTTTTCTCAAATAAAAATGAGGTTATTTCTTTAGCTCAAATAGCGGCAAAATATAAAGCCCGATATATGAGCCATATAAGAAGCGAGGATATTCAAATTGAGAATGCGATAGATGAAATTATACAAATTGGAGCCCAGGTTAATCTGCCAGTTCAAATTTCACATATAAAAATTGCACAAAAAAGTAAGTGGGGAAATGCCCCTCAGATTATCCAGCAACTGCAAGCAGCAAGGCAAAAGGGAGTCAAAATCAGTGCAGATATTTATCCTTATACCTATTGGCAATCGACCTTAAGAGTATTATTTCCAAATAGAGATTATGATAATCCCGCTGCGGCTGAATTTGCTGTTAATCAATTATTTGATCCCAGTGAAAGTATCTTATTACGCTTTGCTCCTAACAAGGATTATGTTGGAAAAACGATTTCCCAAATTGCTGAAATAAGAAAATCAACGGATGCTGAAACCTTACAACGATTGGTAGCGGATGCCTCCCTTTTTGAGGAAAATAACCCCGATTATTCCGGCTCCATTGAAGGAATAATGGGTAAGGCGATGTCAGAAGAGGATCTGAAAACCTTTTTATCCTGGCCATTTACCAATGTCTGCTCTGATGGAGGATTTACAGGTCACCCGCGTGGAAGAGGTGCATTTCCCAGAATAATTTCAAATTATGTAAGAAATCAGCCTTTACTTACTTTACCAACAGCCATTTACAAAATGACAGGCCTTTGTGCTGAAAACCTGGGATTAACAGATAGAGGCATACTGTCATCGGGAAATTTTGCGGATATGGTTCTTTTTAACCCTGCCATTATACAAGATAAAGCAACCATTACTCAACCTCAAGCGCTGAGTGAAGGTATATTACAAGTTTGGGTAAATGGTATTTCCGTGTACAAGGATGGAAAATCAACGAATCAATTTCCAGGCATAATTATAACCAGAAATTAATGGAACCTTTACTAACAGAACGATTAATATTAAGACCTTTTTCATTAGATAATGCGAAAGATATATATGAATTAAACGGTGATCCTGATGTCCTGAAATATACCGGGGATAAACCCTTTGGCAGCACCGAAGAAGCGAAGGAATTTATTTTAAATTATAATCATTTTGAAAAATGGGAAAGAGGCCGTTGGGGCGTATTTCTTCGTGAAAACAATACTTTTATTGGATGGTGTGGACTTAAATACCATGAAGATACCGGGGAAACGGATCTTGGTTATCGTTTTAAAAAAGCATTCTGGGGAAAAGGATATGGTACTGAAGCGGCCAGCATTTGTATAAAAGATGGCTTTACCAGACTTCATTTACAGCGAATTTATGCGGAAGCTTATGCTGAAAATATTGGGTCAATCAGGATAATGCAAAAGGTAGGCATGAAGTTCCTAAAAGATACCCTATTTGAGGATGCACCAGGCAAGATCTATGAAATGCTAAAAACAAATTACAAATAAAGGAGGTCATACTTTTGGGAACTTAAAAAAAGTTATTACTTTAGATAAGCTATTTACAGATAGCCAAATATAATTCTGTAAACATCAAAAACCTTAGTTAAAATGCGAAAAAACAAAAAGGCAGAAGAGTCCCGCCGGTCCTTTTTAAAAAAAGGAGTGGTAGCTTCCTCTTTTTTTATTGTTCCCAGATATGTTTTGGGTGGAACGGGTTACACAGCACCCAGTGACCGATTAAACATTGCCGCCATTGGCGCAGGAGGAAAAGGCTCCAGTGATATTTTCAATGCCTCCGTAAAAGGTAGAGAAAGAATTGCCGCCTTATGTGACGTAGATTTTTCGGGTAGTGCAAAAAAGTCTGTCGCTAACTTTCCAGATGCCAAATTATACAAAGATTATCGGGTAATGCTCGATGAGATGAAAGATATTGATGCTGTAACCATTTCAACACCAGATCATTCCCATGGGCCAGCGGCCATGTATGCCATGCAAAGAGGTAAACATGTTTATGTGCAAAAACCTATGGCTCATAATATTAGGGAAACAAGAATTATGACTGAGTTTGCGCGTAACAATAAAATTGTTACCCAAATGGGAAATCAGGGTGGATCAAATCCACTCCTTGATTTAGTAAAAAAATGGGTTGATTCCGGCGTTATTGGGAAAGTAGCCAAAGTACAGGTTTGGACGAACAGACCTGTTTGGCCTCAGGGCGTACCTTTACAAGCACCAGACGAAAGCAAAAAACCGGCAGATTTGGACTGGAACTTATGGCTTGGACCTGCCAAAGAAACCCCTTATGTTCCTAATATGCACCCTTTCAATTGGAGAGGATGGTGGGATTACGGTACAGGTGCCTTAGGTGATGTTGGATGCCATTTGATAGACATTCCATTTAGAACCCTTGGACTTAAATATCCAACGGATGCTGAGTGCAGTGTTGCTTCCGTTTTCAGTAAAATGTGGACAGCAGATTACAATCCTGAAGGATGTCCTCCTTCTTCATTTATTACGCTACATTTTGATCCATCACCTAAAAATGATACAAAATTAGAATTAACCTGGAGCGATGGTGGTATCAGACCTGCTCATCCAGAAATAATTCCTGAAAATATGGATATTGGCGGAACAGATAGTGCCAATGGGGTTCTTATGATTGGTGAAAAGGGTATCATTTCTACCAATATCAATGATAGCTCACCAATGATGCCAAAGTTGTTCCTTTATGACGGTACCCAAGAATTTGGTCCAAATGCTGCCGATGTGGTAGAATCTGAATATGGCCATCAGCGTAAATGGGTGGAGGCTTGTAAAGCTGGCTTCAACAGCCCTGAACACAAAGCGCTTACTTCTTCTTTTGATTATGCAGGTCCAATGACAGAAACCGTTCTCATGGGTAATCTGGCTATAAGAAGCTATAATCTTAGAAAAGAGGTAAATGGTAAAATGCAGTTTTATGGCAGAAGAAAGTTACTTTGGGATGGTGCAAATATGAAAATCACCAATTTCGAAGATGCCAACCAATTTGTTGGCAGAGAATATAGAAAAGGCTGGGAAATGTAATCCCCTTTTTGAAATATAAATTTTAAAAGCCGCAGTATTTATAACATATTGCGGCTTTTTTTTAAAATTCAATAGCTTTATTATTATTCCCTTAGTTAGGTTGTATCTATTTTTTGAGAAAAGCTTCTATATCCATGTTATGATGTAATATTCTGTCGATGTAAATAATTTCTGATGCTATCTTATAAAATATAATATGTGATTTTACATTTATTCTTCTATGTCCCTTTTTAACAAAATCAATGGATTCACCCATTTCAGAATTATTGCAAATTTCATTTATTACTTTAAATATTTCTTCATAAAATTTCATTTAAGTCCCTCAAAGCGAGTCGGCTTAATTCAAATTTGAAAATCATTCTTGATAACTTTGATTAAGATCATTTAAGTGTTTCATTGGATCAAAGTTGTCAACGTAACCACTCCTCTCTCCAGCTTCAATGGCTTCCCGAAGGATTTTAATTTTTTGTTCTCTTTCATCAACGAGTCTCAAACCCTCTCTAATTACTTCGCTAGCGGAAGAATATCTGCCTGTTTCTATACTTTTTTCAATGATACGTTCGAAATAATCCCCTAAGGTAACAGATGTATTTTTTGACATATTTCTTTTTCACAAAAGTACCAAAGTTTGGTATTAAAAGCAAGAATTTTATTTATTGTCTTAGCATGAATGACCTGAAAACAGTTGAAAAATATAACTAAGAAATTAGAACGGATGATGCCTGATATAAATAAAAAATCATAAGACTCTTAACCAACCCTATACTCTCTAATTATCAAATCGTCTTATTTATATGATGGAAATGGAAACTAATGATTTAAATTCCAATAAAAAAATAAAAATAATCCAGGAATCAAATGAATCACAGTTCAGACTATAATGATATACTCGATGTAAAAAAATATCGAAATATATGAGTAAAAAAGAAATTACCCTTCAAAAAATCCAGCTACCTAATTGAGTTGGAGCCATTATTTTGAAATTCTCAAAGAAGACAACGACTAAAATTGTCTGAACAGTGATTTTTCTGATTAAATGATTATTTATGATAGCTGTATTCAAGTCACAAATACAACTTTGCGTTTTGCATATTTTTAAATGGTCAACAATAAATATTAATTGGACACAACCAAAAAGAAGTTAAAAACGTTCTCGAACACATAATAGACATACTTTACTTTATATATAGATATTAATAACCCAGATAGGGTCTAATAAATAATAAAAGGAAATAAATCAAAAAATGGATAAGAAACTATTAAAAGAGATTTTGTCAATACCCTCTTACACTGGTAATGAGAGTAAATTGGTCCATTTTATATGTGAGTTCTTGGAAGAGAACAAAATACCATATAAAGTGGATGAGCTGTTCAATATATATTGCACCAAAGGCGATGCTGATATATATCCTTGCGTTGTGGCGCACACAGATACGGTTCATAACAACCATTATATTGATGTTCGAACGGAATTAAAGAAAAATTGTAGGGACGTATTAAAAGAGGCTTACAAAGGTTATGATGCCAAAGGGAAACCAACGGGCATTGGTGGTGACGACAAGGCTGGCGTTTTCGCTTGTTTAAGCTTACTATTAGAATTACCAGTGTTAAAGGCTGCTTTCTTTGTGTCAGAGGAGATTGGTTGTATTGGTTCAAATGAAGCGGATGAAGCTTTTTTTGAAAATGTTGGTTATGCTATACAATTTGACGCGCCCTTTGATTATATGGTAACAGAAGTGTCCTCTCGCGTTCCCTTGTTTGACAGGAGGAGTGAATTTTTCAAAAAAGTGAATAATGTGTTAATTGAATACATTATCCCGGAGTATGGTTCGCACCCTTTTACAGATGTTTATTCGTTGAAAAAACTATTTGATTTTAGCTGCATTAATTTGTCTATTGGTTATTATGATCATCACACAGCGGATGAATATGTCATTTTAGAAGATGTGGAAAATGGCATAAAAATAGGAAGAGATATGATAGCTAGTCTGGGTTATGAAAAATACATAAAGAGATATGTACCAGTTGTTTAAAGCAAGG
>JANQZX010000005.1:0-8752 GCA_030728245.1 Saprospiraceae bacterium
AGGGTCATTCCATCAGACCCCATTTCCGCAAATAATTTTTTATCAATCAATTGATTTTTTTTGTTGATGCGGTAGGAATATGTTTTTTTTCCTCCAATGTCAGCTACATAAAGCAACTTCCCATTGGCTGAACCCACAATACCATTCGGTTTAACGAGGGTAGTTTCAACTTTTTCAACCTTTTTTCCATCCTCGGACATGAAATAAACATGTTCCCCATCTTGTTGTCTGTCAGGATTCCTTGTCCAATAATTTCTTTTATAGAGGGGATCGGTGAAGAAAATACCACCATTGGGATGAACCCATAAATCATTGGGACCGTTTAATTTTTTTCCATCGTACAAATCAAGCAACACTTTATATTTCCCATCGGGATAGAATGACCATATCTCATTATCCATATCGGCACAGGCAAGTAAATTTCCATTTTGATCAAAATAAAGACCATTGGCTCTTCCCGAATTATCAGAAAAAATATTTAATTGACCTGAGTTGGCAGACCATTTCACAATAGTGTTATTAGGTTGGTCGGTAAAAAAGACGTTCCCCATTTTATCTACGGCCGGGCCCTCAGTAAAAATGAAGCCACTCCCAATTTTTATAAGTTTTGCTCCATTTTTTACGATAGAAGCATCATCCATTATTTGTCCAAAGGAAAAATGAACAAAAAGTATATTGATTAAAAATAGACAACGAGCAAAATGATTCATGTTCAAAATTTTTAATCAATATAACAATAATTTATGGCTTAAAAAACATCTGACAATGGATCTTTGAAAGATATTCCATTATCTAAAGGATCTCTTGAAAGCAAATTGAATTCGGCCAGCGCGTGAATAATCAGTTCCATGAAAATAAGGGTATTTTCTTTTTCATTCCCTGCATATTTTTCAGCCAGTTTTTTCAGACCTGCCACTTCTTCCAATCGGTTTACATATTCATTTTCCGTTAAATCCAAAGGTAACTCTAACACATTAGCATCTGAAAAATAAGCTTTTAGGGTTCCGTAAGGATCTCTTTCATTTCCTTTAGAAAGCGCATCGGGATTAGGGAAAAGTTTCAGGAAATAATTTTTGATAGCCTTTCCAAAAAGCGCCATAGCCACAGCTTGAGGACCTTCTTGTTCCCCTTCATAAACGAGTTCAATTTTCCCTGTAATAGCGGGAATAATTCCCCAAAAATCACTTATTCTTGCAACGCCGGTTGATTCCTTATTTAACAATAATCTTCTTTCTACAGTACTTACCAAATTTTCATAAGCACTGATAGATAAACGCGCCGAAACACCACTTTTTGCATCTACAAATTCACTTTCGCGCGCTTGAAAAGCAATATCCTCCAATAAATAGGATAAAATATCAGGTACTTTGACGACATTTTCCATTTCCGGAGCAATTTTAGCTTCCGCTAAAGTTATCTGCCTGGCTATGTCAATCGTTTTAGGATAATGGGTTAAAATCTGGCTTTGAATCCTATCTTTTAGTGGGGTAATAATACTTCCCCTATTGGTATAATCTTCCGGATTAGCGGTAAAAACGAAGGAAATGTCCAGCGGGAGTCTCAGTTTAAAGCCTCTGATCTGGATATCTCCCTCCTGTAAAATATTGAATAAAGCTACCTGAATTCTTGGCTGCAAATCGGGTAATTCATTGATAACAAATATACAGCGATGAGAGCGAGGAATGAGGCCAAAGTGGATGACCCTTTCATCAGCATAAGGCAATTTTAAAGTGGCAGCTTTTATCGGATCGACATCCCCTATTAAATCGGCAATACTAACGTCGGGGGTAGCCAATTTTTCGACGTATCTGTCGCTTCTGTGAAGCCAGGTTACAGGCGTTTCATCTCCCATTTCAGCCACAAGATCTCTGGCAAATCTGGAAAGTGGTTGCATTGGATCGTCATTTAACTCACTACCTGCAACGATAGGAATATATTCATCTAACAAATTGACTAACAAACGAGCCATTCTGGTTTTGGCTTGTCCTCTTAATCCGAGGAACAAAACATGGTGTCTGGAAAGAATTGCTCTTTCCAAATCAGGAATTACCGTATTTTCAAAACCAAGGATTCCAGCAAGGATAGGTTCACCCTTTTGCAACCTTGATCTAAGATTTCTGCGTAATTCATCTTTTATAGAAATAGGTTGATAACCTGTCGATTTTAATTGCCCTAATGTGGAAGCCCTCATGTTTTACATTTTTTTTAGGAAACATTGAAAAATGAAATTAGTTTATGAATTTCCTTATGTTTAATTTTTAAATAACATGAGTAAAGCATTTTTATATAGAAAATTACCGATATTGTTTTTATTATTTATTCCAAATTACAAGCGATGAAATATTGTCTGCTTTTTTGTTTCATAATACCTTTTGGTTCTATTTTTAAGACAAAAGGACAAATCGTAGGTCCTGAAAATGGCACTCTAATCATAGCTGGTGGTGGAAAATTATCCGAAACTATTCTATTGGCTTTTATAGAAGCGTCAGGAGGCAAGGAGGCGCCCATTTTAGTTATACCAACCGCATTAGGATTAACAAGTTACACGGAAAATGAAGGTGATTTCTTAAGAAAATTAGGTGCCAAAAATGTAAAGGTCTGGCATACTTACGATAAGTTGGTGGCCAATACAGATAGTTTTGCTAATCAAATTAAAATGGCAAAGGGCATTTGGTTTACAGGAGGAAGACAATGGCGATTAGTGGATGCTTATGAGGGGACTGCCTCGGAAAAAGCATTTTGGGAGGTCCTGGAAAATAATGGTGTCATTGCCGGTACTTCTGCCGGAGCGTCCATACAAGGTGATTACCTGATTAGAGGAGATACGAAAAATAATACCATCCTTATGGGAGATCATGAAAAGGGTTTTGCCTTTTTAAAAAATGTCGTTATTGACCAACACGTTTTAGCAAGAAACAGGTCTTTTGATTTGCCAAAAGTGTTAGAAAAATTCCCCTCCTATTTGGGTATTGGTTTGGACGAAAACACAGCTATTGTCGTTAAAAAGGATACATTCAGGGTCATTGGCGATAGTTATGTTCTAATCTATGATAAAAGTACCGAAAACCCTTTTTATCTCCTGAAAAAAGGAGAGCAATACGATTTACAAAAAAGACAGATGTTAACTCTGAAAAATTAAAAAAATGATATTTTCAACACATATTCGTCCACTTTTATGGTCTATTATTCTCACTTTTTTATTTCTTGAGACCAAAGGTCAGGAATTTCGAATACATAGCCACAATGATTATTTGCGACATCTTCCTTTTTGGGAAGCTGCTTCAGCCAATGCCATGTCCATTGAAGTAGATGTCATCCTTCTGAGAGACACATTGTTTGTAGCGCATGAAAAGGAATCTATTACATCGAACAGGACCTTTGAAAACATGTATCTGGAACCTTTAAGGCTAAGTTCTACCATGTCTTTTTCTTTGCACCCATCATTACAACTATTGGTAGATTGTAAAACGGAGGCCAACGCTACCCTTGCGTTAATTATTAAAAAATGTGAAACTTACAAGGAATTCCTTTACCATCCTAAAACGGGAAAAGGGGTGAAAATTATCATTTCTGGGAACAGGCCTCCTGCCTCAGATTACAATAACAGCCCACCGTATTTATTTTTTGATCACCAATCCATAGATGATTTGGACAAAATATCTTTTGAGAAAATTGGTATGATCTCCCTTCCATTTTACAAGTTTGTCAGATGGAATGGGAAAGATACCATACCAACTGTGGAAAAAGAAAAAGTGTTGAAAATAACACAATCAGTTCATAAATATAAGGTCCCTTTCCGTTTTTGGGCAACACCTGACACTCCGGAGGCGTGGAAAATGTTACCTGAACTTGGCATTGATTTCATCAACACGGACCAACCAATCCGTGTTTCAGAATATTTAAAAACTAATTCAAAATAACCTACTTTTCAGCAGAAATAAGGTATTTACCTCCTGGTTTAGTATTCAACGTCATATTAAACGACGTTTTACCTTGCCAGATCGAGGTTGCTGTTGGCTTGTGAATGATCGGTAAACCAGGATTAACCCATTGAAATAAAGGATTTGAATCCACACCCACCGTGTTTTCAGCCTCTTGGGCACAAAAAACCTGTGCATTGGTTCTGATTTTAATTAATCCTCCCAATGAACTATGAATTCTTGCCATTATTAGTTTACCATTTTCCCATTCCATATCCACCGTTACACCACCTCTGGCTTTCAGACCCGCTACTTTACCAGTATGCCATGCGGTGGGCAAGGCAGGCAGAAGATGTATTTCACCTTCATGACTTTGAACCAACATTTCAGCTATACCGGCGGTAGCGCCAAAATTCCCATCGATTTGAAAAGGCGGATGAGCATCAAATAGATTGGGATAAGTACCTCCCCCGCTCATGTTGGCACCGTCCACTCTAACTATTTTAAACAAATTCGATAAAATATTTAACGCCTTATCTCCGTCTTTTAAACGAGCCCAAATATTCACTTTCCAGCCCATAGACCAACCAGTGGCCTCATCCCCTCTCCTATCCAACACTTTTTTTACTGCTGACATCAACTCAGGTGTATGTTTCTCATTTATCTGATCCCCTGGATACATAGGATACAGATGTGAAAAATGTCTGTGTTGCACCTCACTGTCCTGAAAGTCAATTTGCCATTCCTGGAGCTGGCCAAATTGGCCGATTTGATAAGGCAACAAATCTTTTAATTTATCTTTAACCTCTATATCGTCAGCTATTTTCAACACACGGCAAGCCTGCAAATATCTGTCTAACGTTTCTCTTACGATAGCCATATCCATGGTTGGACCCTGGCTAAAAGTAGCTCTTTTATTCCCATCATAAATAAAATCATGTTCCGGAGAATGCCCGACAGGTGTCACCCAATTCCCCGACTTATTTTTAAAAAGCCAATCATTATAAAACAAAGTGGCACCTTTTAAAAGCGGAAAAACCTCATTACGTAGAAAAATCAAATCCCCTGAAAAAAGGTATCTTTCCCAAAGATGACTGGTTAACCAACCAGCGGCCATGGGCCAAAAGGAACAATTACATTTATCAATAGGCTCAGCATGTCGCCAGATATCCATATTATGGTGAGCAACCCAACCTTTGGCATCGTACATATTTTTTGCAGTTTTCTCCCCATTGACAGCTAACTCTTTAATGGCGGTAAAAAATGGTTCATGGCATTCTGATAAATTAGTTAATTCGGCAGGCCAATAATTCATTTGGGCATTAATATTAATCGTATAGGCACCATTCCAGGGAGGAACCATTAATTCGTTCCAGATGCCTTGCAAATTAAGGGGTTGGCCGCCAGGTCTGGACCCGGAAATCATGAGATATCTTCCAAATTGAAAATACAACGACACAAAGGAAGGATCTTTACCATTTGAAAAAAGTTCAACTCTTTTGTCCGTTGGAAGTAAAGATTGTTTAGTCTTTGCAGCCAGATTTAAAGACACTCGATCAAATAAGGACTTATAATCCCTTTCCTGTCTAGATTTCAACGAATCGAAAGAAACATTTTTAATTTTTGAAAAATACAGATGTAAAATAGAGTCCATATTCAGCGCATGAATAGCGGGACTTTTATCAAATCCATTGAAATTAGTCGTAGCAGAGAGAATAACTATGATGTCCTTCGCATTGTCCACTTGAATATGATCCTTATGATAATTAACTGTCCCACCAACGTTTCTAACCTCAAGTCTCACTTCAAAGGACAAACCTTCCCCTGATTCTTTCAGGTCATATAAAATTCTATTGGCATTGGGTCGAAGATTTCCTAATTCGTCATAAACCTCCGGATATTTGTACTGATCATTTATGCTTTCAACCATGGAAAATTCTCTTCGCAAGGCAAAGGAGGGAGCTTTTCCTTCCAAACGAAGGAAATTATTCTTTAAAGACAGGGTTTCCGTGGGTTTATGAGGGGTAGATAGGTAAAGTTTGCAGTGTAACATCTCCTCATCCAATGCTTCCAATTTAAAGACCATGATATGATCTGGGTAACTGGCAAAATAAGTGTGTTTAAATCTGTTATCACCTACTTTATACTGTGTGACCACCGAAGCATCAGCAAGATTCAAGGTTCGGCTATAATCCTTTACTTGTTGGGAATCACGTTTAAAATCCATCCATAAGTCAGCCATTGGTTGATACATCTGATGATTCCTTCCCAGCCATTCCTTACTTATAATTTTTTGAGCGTCAATAAATTTTTGCTGATCGATGAGTTGGGTTACTGAATCTAAATATTTACCCACCTTTATATTATCAAATGTTTTTAGGGGATCACCTGAATACAAGGTGCCCTCATTCAACTGAATCCTTTCCCGTTTGACATCGCCAAAGACCATAGCCCCCATAAAACCATTGCCAATAGGTATGGCTTCATTCCAACGTTTTGCAGGTTGGTCATAACGAATAATCAAATCGTCTGATGGTGACTGACTAAATACGTTGATAGAAAAAAAAGCAATTAAAACAGTGAAAATGGCAAAAATGGGATGTTTCATAATTTATTTAGTATTGAGGGGAGATATTTTAAAAAGATAAACGCCATGATGAGGAATGAGAAAAGACTTTTTACCTTCCCAAGGTCCCAAATCTTCCTGTCGCCATAAATCTCTGACACTAACGGGACCATTTATTTGCAAATCTTTCAAATCTAATGATATATTCAACGCTTGTTCGTCACCCCAACGGAAATATTCGTGTGGAATATTTCCAAGAGGATGGGCGTTAAAAATACCCACAGCAAAGGAGCCGTCCTCTAGTGGTTTTTTCCAAATCTGATAATTATTTTCCAGTTTAATAAGGGAGGCAGATTTACCAAGCGGATCCTGATTTACCTCAATAACCTCCGTATTGGTTAATAAATTAAGGGTAAATGCATCCAGTTGATCCATGGGACAACCAATTAACAAAGGAGCGGCCAGCAAACAGTGCATAGAAAAATGGCTATATTGCTCATCGGGGGTAAGTCGCGTTGGATGCATGGGTGAACCTGTAGTAACATTTCCGATAACCAACATATCAGGATCAATCCAATGTCCAGGTCCTCCAAAAGGAGTCCATTCTGCCAATTTGAAAGTAGAAAGATACACCGACGTCCAGGAATCTCTGATATCAGGTCCTGATCTGAAAACATTGGTTAATCGTACCCAATCATTTACATTATTTAAAGGAGCGGAATTTGAAATACTATAAATAATATCTCTATTTACTTTATTTAAGGCATTTCTCATTCTCTCGGCAGAAGAAACTTCAATGCGCCAATCATATTTTAAATAATCTACGCCCCATTTTGCCCATTGTCTGGCATCTTGTTCCTCAAATCTATGTTTTCCAATAAATCTGTAATTTCTTTTATTCAGGCGAACATCTTCTGAATAAAAACCATTTTCCTCATTGGAAGAACCGCCGGGAAAACCCGCATAACTGCTAATCCAGGGTGTTGAATACACCCCCACTTTCAATCCCCATTGATGTAAGGTATCTATCATTTTATCAAAAGAAGGAAATTTTTCATTCGCAAGTAATCCACCAAATTCACCCCCACGTTGACCTTGCCAGGCATCATCAATATTTATAAAATGCCATCCATAATCTATTAATCTGTTTTTTAATAAAGCCTTGGAAGAAGCAATAACCTTTTGCTGATCAATTTCTCTGGCCCAGGAATTCCAGCCATTCCAACCCATTGGCGGAGTCAAAGAGATGGTATCAGAAATTTTAAAAACCACTTTTTGTGCGTGAACACCCAAAGAATTTTGGGCGACTAATTCAACGGGAAAAACACCTTTTTTATGAACCGCACCTGTAATATGCCCAGTCAGAGAATCTAACTTTAAACCATCTGGTAAATGAAGAGCTTTAAATACCATAGGTTTTTCCCCTGTTGCAGCAATGAAATACATGAAAGGATTACCAGGTTTTGCGCCGAAAATCTTTGGAGAATTAATTTTAGGCATAGGCGAAGGTGCAGGCGTCAATAAATATTTTTCGCCATCATTAGGAATGGTTTTAGGATAATCAGTATGATTTACCGTAATGGAAGCATTAGCCCATGCACCAATATTTTTAGGATATCCTGCCCCTTTTCCTAGAACTAACAGGCCTAATCTACCTACCCCTTCAATGGATACATCAACCACTTTAAATTTATCCCCAGGCAACATTTCACCGCTATCGAATATAATTTTCCTGTCGGCCAATACAAAAAACCGCAGCGGAATAGAATCATTCCCCATGTCATCAACGCCTACTTCAGCAGAAAAACGCACGCCCTTCTTATCGAGTAAAAAAGCCATTACACTGGTTGATTCTAAACCAACTCCCTTTTTATATTTAATGCCACCTATGGTGATTGGGTTTCCCTTTTGATTTACATTAGCAACAACAGATTGAATACCATCAGAAAAAGTTTTTATAGGCAATTCATCCAAATACCTCGTCAGGTTTTGGGCATAAATATTTCCTGTAAAAAGGAAGAACAGTAAATATATAAGTAACTTGTACATGCGTTGCATTTTTAAAAAATTACTTAAAGTTAAAAAACATGAGCACAATGTCTTATTCAAATGTCATTATAAAATACTTAGTGATCATTATATTTATATTCATACATAAAGAAACACCAGCTCAAAGTAGATTAGAAGTAGGTGAAAGGATAAATGGACCTGCGAATATACGGGACACCGTCAATGGAAATGTACTATTCAGCTTAAATGACGGTGT
>JANQZX010000005.1:8852-50916 GCA_030728245.1 Saprospiraceae bacterium
ATTTATGAAAAAATTCGGATTTACGGAATACCAGGAAGATAATCAGCTGAAATTAGCACAATATTTTATCTATGAAAGTACAGTTGTAGATTTTTCCCCTTTAGACAGAATTACCCTTTTGTTTGACAAACAGAATTTGGTAGGCTATTTTCATACCAGAAATATAGTAATAAAAGGCTTTAAAACGCACGATTTGGTTCGGGATCATAAATTAAGTGTTCTGGAAACCATGGCAAATCAGGAGGTAAAAAACCTGAAACAAAAAAGGAATGCCTATTATAATTCAGTGGATTAAATAACTTATGAAACATTAAAAAACATCTAAATGTAAAATATTTCTTACATTTATTAATTTATAATTGACATTTTGTAAAATATACTTTACATTTGATAAAAAAACAAATGAAGAACTATTTATTTCCAACCAGATTTAAAAATATCTCTGGATTGATATTTTACCTGACCACTATGATAGGCGCGGTGGTTTATATTTCAGATGTCAATATGGATGAACTATTGGTAATGAAGATACCCGCACTAATAAACGAACCCATTTTCACGGACAACATGGGGATGTGGATTGAAACCGGTCTTTTTGATGAACTCATCACTGTAGTATTAATTATATCAGGCATCATCCATTCATTTTCCAGAGAAAAAATGGAAGATGAATATATTTCCAGTATCAGACTACAAGCCTTGACCTGGTCCATTTTTGTAAACTATGGTTTAGTATTATTGGCTACCCTTTTAATATTTGGCATGGCATATTTTCATGTAATGATCATACATTTATTCTCCTTAATCATCCTTTTTAATCTTCGCTTTCAATATAAATTGAGAGCATACTATAAAATAAGCATCGATGAAGAATAGGATAAAAGTTTTGCGGGCGGAGCTTTCAATATCACAGGATTATTTGGCACAGCAACTCGGAGTTAGCAGGCAGACCATACATGCCATAGAAAACAATAAATACTCTCCATCCTTATCGTTAGGAATGAGCATAGCAAAGTTATTTAACAAAACGGTGGAGGAAGTATTTCAAATGGAGGAGGAAACGGATGAAGAAAAATAACGATATTTTATTTTTTAAGTACCCCTAAGGCGGTAAACAACCATCCAAAAATTAAGAGAGAACCGCCAATGGGAGTTATTGGGCCTAAAAAAGGAATACTAATGTTGAGTATTGACTGGGTAGATAACAGGTAAAGAGAACCTGAAAAGAGAATTATACCTATAAAGAAAAGGAATCCAGCCAGTTTGAACGATTTATCTCCTTTTGGAAAATGAGCTCCTAAAAGACCTAAAACAATGAGCGCAAAGGCATGATAAAATTGATATTTTACGCCCGTTTCAAAATTATTAACCTCTTTGAGGGATAATAAAGGTTTTAAACCATGTGCTGCAAAGGCGCCGATGACGACACCCAGACAGGCAAAGCTTAATCCAAAAAGAATATGAAATCTGGAAGATGGACTCATAAAAAAGGACCTAAAAAAGATTATTCAATAGCCTTTTTTCTGTTTTTAAACCACCAAAAAGCCAAACCACCCACTAGTAAATAAGGAGTAAGTAACATATAGAGGATACCAGCATTCAAACCTTTGCCAGCAGTACCCCCATTTTTCAAATTACTTTCAGCAGCCATTTTGCACATTGGGCACTGAGCAAATAACTCACTACCTAAAATCATAATGGCAAATATAAAACCTAAAACAATCCATTTTTTCATAAAGTAATATTTAGACGTAATAAGGCATTAATAGAAAATAACAAACAGGACCGGTTATAGCAACATATAACCAAACGGGAAATAGGTAGCGAGCCATCATTTTATGCTTATCAAATTGATTCGTGTAAGCTCTGATGAAGGTCAGTAAGATAAATGGCAAACTAATCGCTGCGAGTGTTATATGGGAAAATAATAAGATTAGATAAGGCATACGACTATTATCAACCAATAAAAGTTCTTCACTATCAAGAATACCATCATGATTCAAGTCACCAAATATAGTTTCAGGAGTGGTAAAATGATAAGCAACATAAGATAACAAAAAGAGGACGGACAGACCCAAAGCGGTAAGCATAAATCTCTTATGAAGTTCCATGTTTTTTGCCTTAATGAAATAAAGGGCAAATAAAAGAACAATAGCTGTTAATGCATTTAAAGAAGCATGAAAAGGAGGTAAAAAACTAAAATCTACACCTATATCCAACTTATACCTCCTCATTAGACCTACTAAAACTAAAACGACAAAAGTTAGAACATAAGCAACCTTATTTAACTTTTTCTCGAGTACAATATTACTATCCATAGCTATTTTTCTTTCTCTCTTTTGAAGATAAGTTCATCTCTAGTTGATTCTATAGGAAGTAACATAGCGAGATGTTCCGTTAACCTTGTTAATTCTTTCCCTGAAGCAAGATTATAATGTTTCCTAACGGTACCGGAGGTATCTACAAGAGCGACAGGAATCTCACCTACGGAAGGTTTCATAAAATAATACATCCGTTGAACGCCAAGATCAGGAAAATAAGAAATAATAGGAGAAGGAAACAATTTATTACGTTTCACGAAAGCGATAAGCGAATCTGGCTGCGGTGTACTGGTAAAAATATAAAAAGAAATATCTGATCTACTTTTGAATTGTTCATGAAGTTCATCAAGGAACTTCATAGAACTACTTTCATTTTCAAGACCATCAGGGTACCAAATGCCTAAATGAACCTTACCTTTAGTTTTATCCGCCGGGAAAACAATTTTATCAAAAGAAACCCTTGTTTCTCTTTCCATAGGACCTAAGTCACCCAATTCAGCTAACGCTTTTAATCTGTAATCTAACCCCGTTTGAAGGTAGTACCAACTGACAACTGGTACACCACCGAAAATTGCTAATAGAAAAATAAACTGCCAAATAGATTTGCTGGTCATAGTTAATATTAAAGTCTAAAAAGGCTTGTATCCTCAACGTAACCTTGTTTACCCTTTAAAGGTTCAACTGTTTTAGCATTTTTTTCCTTAACAAATTCTCTCCTTGCTTTCCACGCAGTTCCTTCTTGGAAAAAGGCAAAAAGTGCCCAAATTAATAAAGAAGTTGGTAATAGAACGGTTAAAGCAAGACCTTTTACCTCATAGGCCATGTGCATAAACTCATATATAATGAAATAGGCCTTGTAAATAGATAAAACAGCAATAATTAAACCAGCAGCGTAAGCTATCCAAACAATATCATTAACACCTGAAATAATATGACCTTTAGCAAATAGAGAAATAAACACTTCGATAAGCGTAACAAAACCCAATAGCAACAAACCCTTAACGACTGCCTTTTTACTTTCTTCGTACGTTTTATGACTCATAACAAAACGAATTAAAATGTGATAAAATAAAAATTAAAACAAGTAAAATACAAGGAAAACAAAAACCCAAACTAAATCGACGAAATGCCAATATAGCCCTATTTTCTCAACCATCTCATATCCATTTTTCCTTGATGCATATACTCCACTTGCCACATTAATCATAATAATCAACAAAAATGCAACACCAGATAAAACGTGGAAACCATGAAAACCAGTAATAAAGAAAAATAATGCTCCGAAAGCTTTAGGACCAAATTCTTCCATTTGAACTTGACCTGTAGCTGGTCCAGAAGTTACTTTAAATTTCTTATGTATAAAACCATCATTATCTACAAACGCATTGGGATGATCACCTTTAGCCATTGCATGATGACCTTCAGCATGTCCTTCAGCATGTCCACCCTCTTCCGATTTATGTAAAAGATAGGAAGCACCGGCTTTAAAAGTTTCGCCGGTAGCATTACCCTTTTCGTCAAGATATGTACCCGCATCTATATGACTACCAAAAGGATTAGTAGTTACCGACATATTTTCTTTACCAATTAAATTTGTCCATTCCCAAGCCTGGCAACCCAAAAATCCAGCTCCACCAATAATAGTAAGGAGCATCCAAAAAACAACACCTCTTTTATTTTCCCTATGCCCCTCCTGAACGGCTCTTACCATTGTAACGGATGAAATAATTAAAAGAAAAGACATTACCGTAACGAAAATTAACGGAGCATCATGAATACCAAATGGTGCTGTTGAGAATACAAAATCAGGCACAGGCCAGCTAGGGCTACTGAAACGAAGCGCACCGTAAGCAATTAAAAAACCAGCAAAAGTAAATGCATCAGAAAGCAAGAAATACCACATCATCAGTTTACCATAACTGATATTAAAGGGTTCAGCAGCTCCTTCCCAAGAACCACCATGATTTTCACTATGCTGATGTAGCACATTTTCATTTGTCTCCATTCCTAAAATTTTAAAAATTAAAATGATTTCTTACGATTGCTGTTGTAACCATAGGAAAACGATTAAATATATCCATAATATATCAACAAAATGCCAATATATTTGAGTCATTTCAAAGCGCAGTTTCCTTTTAGCAGAAACCTCATAAGGTAAAATAAAAGCATGTAAAATAGCTACAAAAACAGCAGCGAGCCCTCCTAAAATATGTGCAGCGTGTAAACCCGATAACACATATAGAAAAGATCCGGAAGGATTTGTACCTAATTCAACACCCATAGATACTAATGCCATCCAACCTTTATATTGTAGGTAAATAAAAAGGACTCCAAGAGCAAAAGTAAGAAGCAATAAATATTTATATGACTTAACATTACCTGCAAGAAAACCTTTATAAGAAAAATGCAAGGTCAAACTACTTACAATTAATGTGAGCGTACTATATAAAAATAAAACGGGCATTGGGAACTCAAGCCAATTACCTGCTGCCTGACGAACCACATAAGCACTAGTTAATGCTGCAAACAACATAACAACACTTGCACAACTTACCAAGAGTGCAAATTTTTGAGGATGAATCTTATTCCTGCTATATACTGTATTTTCTAATGTTGACATTTAATAACCTTTTAATTTAGTTTATCCATTAAAAATACACCTAAAACTATAGGAATATAAAAAAACGAAAAGAATAATAAAGTTAAAGCAGCCTTCTTATTGTTCGCCGAATATAACCTGTAACTCAATATAATATATACTAATGAGAATACAAGAAACAAAAATAAACCTGTATTCCCTAAAATATTAAAATACTGGCTTAAAAAATAAACGGGAACAAGAAATAAAGAATAAATGAAAGCTTGAAAACCAGTCGTATTTGTAGGAACATCACCTAAACTAGGCGTAATCCTAAAACCCGCTTTAATATAATCCTGGTGACCTAACCATGAAATAGCCCAAAAATGGGGAAATTGCCAAAAAAATTGAATAGCAAATAAACTCAATCCTAATGTAGTTAAATCTCCTTGCGCAGAAACAGTTCCAATTAAAACAGGTAAAGCCCCTGGGATAGCTCCGACAAAGACAGCAATAGAAGAAACCCTCTTTAATGGGGTATACACAAAGGCATAAAGTAGTAAAGAAATAGCCCCTAATAAAGCAGACCAAAGACTTAAATTGGCCAAAATTATGAGACCGAATACGCTCATTACCCCAGCAATTAAAACGGCAGTAGATTCATCCATCCTTCCTGAAGGCAAAGGCCTGTTTACCGTTCTTGCCATTTTGGCATCGTACCCTTTTTCTAAAGCCTGGTTTAACGCATTAGCAGCTCCAGTAATTAAAAATCCACCAAAAAAAATGGAAAATAATTTATAAGTCAAGGAACGATCAATAGGCAGTGCAATCCAATAAGCCATAAGAGCAGAAAAAACAACGGTTAAGGTTAATCGAAGTTTTACCAATTGAGTAAAATCGATGATTGCTAAAAGCCATTGTTTTTTCTCTCTTTTAAGAGCCCCTGAATGCAGGTTCATTATTTATTCAAATTTAGTTCAACTAAATAAAAACCAATAAAAGAATTAATGTGTCTCTATTTCACCCTCTTTCAACGGTGTTATCTGAGAAATAAAATCCTGCCCATCTTTTGCATAATCATAAGCCCATCTGTGAACAACAGGAAGTTTACCAGCCCAGTTACCGTGTCCTGGATCCACTTCAGTAGTCCATTCCAATGTAGTTGCACCCCATGGATTTTTTTCAGTAACCTTCTTACCATACCAAATACTGTAGAAGAAATTAATGATAAGAATCAACTGAAATCCAAAAGTAACTATAGCTGCAATAGTAATAAACTTATTCATATCATCAAACTGAGAAAAAGACTGGAAGGTATCAAAGCGATAATATCTTCTCGGAACACCCGCCATACCTATGTAATGCATAGGCCAGAATATAAGATATGCACCAACCATTGTACCCCAGAAGTGTAACTTACCTAGTGTTTCATTCATAAATCTGCCATACATTTTTGGAAACCAATGATAAACACCAGCAAACATTCCAAAAAATGCAGCAACACCCATTACTATATGAAAGTGTGCAACGACAAAATAGGTATCGTGCATCTGAATATCAATCGCCGAATTACCCAGGAATATACCAGTTAAACCACCAGAGATAAACATAGAAACGAAACCAATACCAAACAAACTAGCAGCGGTAAATCTAATATTTCCACCAAACAAAGTAGCAATCCAGTTAAACACTTTAACCGCCGAAGGAACGGCAATAATTAGAGTAAATACAACGAAGAAATTAGAAATAAACGGATTGACACCTGACATAAACATGTGGTGAGCCCAAACTATAAAGGATAAGAAACCAATAGCTAAGATTGAAAAAACCATGGCCTTATAACCAAAAACAGGTTTTCTACTGTGAACGGCAAGTACTTCCGAAACAATACCCATTGCTGGCAAAATAATGATATACACTTCAGGGTGTCCTAAGAACCAAAATAAATGCTGATATAAAACAGGACTTCCACCAACATGATCTAAAGCCTGACCACCAATAAAGATTTCATTTAAAAAGAAACTAGTTCCTAAACCTCTATCACACATTACCAAAAAGAATGCTGAAGCTAAAACTGGGAATGAAAGTAAGCCTAAAATAGCTGTAACGAAAAATGCCCAGATGGTAAGCGGCATTCTCCACATATTCATACCTTTCGTTCTTAGGTTTAACACGGTAGTGATGTAATTAATACCACCTAAAAGAACAGATACTACGAAGAAAACCAAGCTAATTAACCATAAAGTCATACCTGCTCCTGAACCAGTACTTGCCTGAGGCAAGGCACTTAAAGGAGGATAGGCAGTCCAACCACCGGAAAAAGGTCCGGTATTTAAGAATAGCGAAATGAACATGATAACTCCTGCAAGGAAGAAAAACCAATAAGACATCATGTTCAATAACGGCGAAGCCATGTCACGTGCTCCCAATTGAAGAGGAATCAAGAGGTTACTAAAAGTACCACTTAAACCAGCTGTTAATACGAAAAACACAAGAATGGTACCATGCATAGTAACTAATGCATAATAAAAGTCCGGTGAAAGAGCCCCCATACCTGTTTCAGCATTAATCTCAATCCATTTGCCTAAAACGGGTTTAAGCCAAGCCATACTTTCCTCAGGAAAACCAAGTTGAAGTCTGAATACAAGAGACATTAATCCACCAATAACACCCCAAAACATACCTGTTATGAGGAACTGTTTAGCGATCATTTTATGATCTTGACTAAAGATATAGGTAGTAATAAAATTAGATTGAAACTTGTCACCATCATGGTGCTCATGGAAATGATCATCATATCCCATTTGTTCAATCAAAACATCTTCTTCTGAATGTGGAGCAGCAGTTAAAACATTTGCCATTAGTTCTGATTTTTTTTGTTTGTTTTGATTATAATGAAAGTCCAGCACCTAACAGAGTAAATACCCATTTAGTTGTCGTATTGTCTTCAGTAGCTATAGATACAGGTGATAAATCTATTTGAGATGAATTAACGCCATTAGCGTATAAAACATCTAAAATTAACTTTGTTTTTGCTTCTGCAACCACATTATCGCTCTCAGTAGGAATGGTAACCGCTAAATTAACACTACTACCTTGTTTAGATTTTAGTGTTTCAGCTAATAAAACCAACTGATCTTTAGAATACCCAGCTAAACTAAATTCCTTATCACCTTTGAAAATTAGAGCATCTATAGGTAATTCTTTGCCAATGTTATCAAATACAAAAGCTGAGTTTAACGCTTCCTTCTTTGAAGAAACCTCTATATCAAATAATTTATCAGTCCAAGGATCGCTTTCTTTAAATCGTATATTGGAAAGATAATATGAAGATTGAGAGGATAACCAAGTATCATATTCCTCTTGAGAAACAATTTTTACAGGGCGCTTCATACTGTAGTGACCACGACCGCACAATTCCGCACAAGCCAGTTCATATTCAAAAGTTTCCCAAAGCATTTTAGTAGGATCCGCAGGATCAGGAACATTATATTCCGGATATTTTTTAAGTTCCTGACGATACTCTTCAGTAGTTTTCGACGGTGTAAACACAAAATAAGTTGGCATACCAGGAATGGCATCCATTTTAACTCTGAAATGTGGAAGATAAAAATTATGAAGAACGTCTTGTGCTGTAATTCTAACCCTAACCTTTTGCCCAACAGGAAGAACAAGTTCAGTTGCCAGAAAATCATCAAGATTTTTCTCATCTTTCCAATTCTGGCCTAATGGATTCTCGCTTGAAATCAATTTATAATTCTTCTCACCAATCAGACCATCAGCTCCAGGATACCTCAAATTCCAACCAAATTGAAATCCAGTTGCTTCAATTTCTAAATATTTATCATCATCTGAAACATCTGCCATTACCTCATTCCATGCATCCAAACCACCAACAACCAAAAAGGTCATTACTACTGCAGGAATAGCTGTCCAAATAATTTCCAATTTGTTATCATGAGGAATAAATAAAGCTTTTTTACCCTTTTTAGCACTATATTTCCAGCTAAAATAAAAAAGCAGAATATGAGTAATAACAAATACAATACCGGTAAAGAATAGCGTTACATTGAACATCTTATCTAAGATGGAACCATGTTCTGACGCTGGCAAATGAGGGCCATAGCCCAACATATAGTTTTTAAAGTAAACAGCTGAAACGATACATCCAATTAAAAACACAACCAAAAAGAGAATCATGTAGCCGCCCTGACTACGATTAACTTCATACTGCATTTCTTCCTCTCCTCTTATTTTTGCAGCAAGTTCAGTTACCTTCCCTATTTGTACAACAATAACAGCGATAAGAATTATACTAATTATTACAAGAAGAATAGTCATGATGTAAATTATTGTTTATGTAAAAATGTGAGCAACAAAATTAGGTTATAATTAACTTATTAAACAAAATTCGTCCACAATGGTTTCTTATTTAGAATGATTATATATAAGGCCAAACATGGTGGTGAGTAGCTTCCTCTGCATAAGGATCATTCTTAGGGAACAACGCAGCTTTACTTAAACTCCTGAGGGTAATAAACAGGTAAAATGCAAGGAAGCCCAACATAGTACCTACCTCCAACAATCCAGGCATTGTAAAACCCATTTGAAAAGGAAGAGTAGTATCATGACCAGCAGTATGATGATGACCCAACGCTTCTAAAGCTGTATGTCTTACTCCTGGTTTTATCATAAGGAAGAAATCGAGCCAATGACCGATAAAAACCATGATAGCGGCAAAAGCGAGCGGACCAAATTTTCTTTTATTATCATTACGCATTAAAACAAAGAAAGGCAGAATGAAATTAATTAGAAGATTAGCGTAAAACAAAGGCTTGTAATTTTGCAATCTTTCATAAAAGTAAACTGTTTCTTCTCCAACGTTTGCGTACCAGATAAGCATGTACTGAGAAAACCACATATAAGTCCAGAATATACTAAATGCAAATAATAATTTACCAAGATCATGCATGTGATCAGAAGTAATATGTGCGAAATATCCTAAGCTTTTAAGATAAATTAGGGTTAGTATGGTGATAGCAATCATACTAACAAACCAACTAACACCTGAATACCAGGCAAAAAGAGTACTATACCAATGAGCATCTACCGACATTATCCATTGCCAGATGACAGCAGCACTTGAAAAACCAGCTAAAGGCATAAAAATAACAGACCAAACTCTAATTTTTCTATGATGCTTAAAATTATCAGCCTGACCCTTGCCATTAATATCTTCGTCTAAAGAAATTTTACGAATATTATAAGAGAAAAACGCCCACATACCAACAATAACTAAAGTACCAAGCGTGTACCAATATTTATTCAGGAAAGACGCCTTACCCTTCATTACCGCATCTTTAGCAACTTCAGCTTCGTCAGACCAATGGTATAAATGATGGAAATGTCCCCAAAGACCTAAAGCTACTACAAGCATTAATCCAAGGCCAACCAAAATAAACTGCATATTTGCTTCCCAAATTCTTTTCATACCTACATACCAACCGGCCCAAGCCGTAGTAAAAGCAGTAATAACGAATAGTGAAACAAATGAAATACCTGTAAAGAAGGTAGCATTATGTAGGAAATTACTCCAAAAACGCGTATGCAAGGCATCATCAGAAAACCAGGTCAAAGCAAGACAAAGTAATCCGAGGCCCATAAAAGCAAATAATACGTTTTTTTGTTTGGATGTAAAAGTAAAATGATTCATCACATTTGCCATTTAAGTAAGCAGATTTAATATTAGAAGACTATTTAACTGAAACAGAAGCCAATTGATTTTTCATTTTCAATGGCACACCAAATTCAGCATTTAAAGTATTCATTTTCTCGTTGTAAATTAATGTTTTAGAAGCCGCCTGTAAAGACCTGATATAGTGAATTACCTGCCAGCGTTCTTCGAAACTTAATTTGTCGGCATAACCACCCATAACATTTTTTCCGTAAATAAGACTGAAGTAATAACGACCATTCGAGGAGTTAATCAAATCGTCCAACATAAAATTTGCAGGTGCTGCAGGATATTTACCACCAGGATCACCTGTTGCAGGATTGGCATCACGTACTAAATAACCAGCACCGTCACCGGCATCACCATGACAAATAGCACAATTAATAGTATATAATTCTTTACCAATCTCTAAGCCTTTTTTTGTAATTGGAAAAGGATTAGCTTTGATTTCTGCTATTGCACGAAGCCTTTCATCTTCATTATCAGCATAATAAAAACCAACGTGACCATTTACCGTAGTTGCCTGGGCATTCAATTGATTTTTTCCTCTAATCATATCTATTTTAGATTGGTCTATTTCACCATTTGACATAGCACCACTATATCCACGTGGAACTGTTCCATTTACAGGCTTACCAGGAACAGAAAGTGCTCTCCTTGATCTGGAACTCTCTTTATCCCAGGTATTGTGAGAAGAGGAACCATAAACATTAGCCTCATAAGCAATTGCATGCGCCATATCAGGCATATACTCATGTCCAGTCTTATTCTTACCAGAGGGTGAACAACTCACCATGAAAACAGAAAGAGACATTATCAAAACAACAAATTTTCTTATTGGTATCATATACTTCTTTTTTAGAAGATAATAATCAGGTTTATCAGATCGATTTAACATTAACTTCTTCAGCACCTGTATCGGTTAAAAACTGTCTAAGGGCTGCCTGCTTTGATTCATCAGCATTATCGACATCAAAAGCAATACAAAACTTATCATCTGTAATTCGGTCATCCAAGGTTGGATTATCTACACCAGGACCCATACCACAAATAGTGTAAAAAGTAACTACCATACCAACGGAAGCAAAAAGAACCGTTACTTCGAAGGTAATGGGTATAAATGAAAGAGCTGAAAAATAAGGCTTACCACCGAATATAATTGGCCAATCTCTGGTAAACACCCAGGTCATAAATAAAAAGGCACTTAAAGAGCCAATTAAACCATATATAAAACCTGCAATATGGATACGGCTTTCAGTCAAACCTAATATATTATCAAGACCGTGAACTGGGAAAGGTGAATAAACATCCATTATATCTAAATGATCTTCTTTAGCCTTTTTTACTGCATGGAGCAGTACTTCCTCGTCGTTATATAAACCGTAGAGTACTTGGGTTGATTCTTGTTTCATTTAAAATTTCTTTTTAGAGCAAACAATGCTTAATGATGTGTTGATTCTTTGTGAGCGTTGTCATGTTTAATGTTTGGACCTACATACTGATCTCCACCTGTTTTAAGAATACCCTTAATTTCAGCTACAGCAACTACGGGAGCCACTCTCATGAAAACAAGATACAACGTAGAGAATAAACCCAATGTACCAATAAACAAACAAACCTCAACCCAAGATGGAGAATAGTAACTCCAACTTGAAGGAAGATAATCTCTGGCCAACGTGGAGGCAATGATAACAAAGCGTTCGAACCACATACCGATATTAATAAATATAGACATAAAGAAAGTAACCAGAATGCTTCTTCTCATTTTCTTACTCCAGAAGATTTGAGGTGAGATAACATTACAACCCATCATACCTATATAAGACCAGAAATAAGGTCCCATTACTCTATTATAAAAAGCAAATTGCTCATAAATATAGCCAGAATACCAAGCGATGAACAATTCTGTCAAGTAAGCAACACCAACGATACTTCCTGTAGCCAGAATAACCTTGTTCATACTATCGATGTGCTCCAATGTAATATAATCTTCTAATTTTAGCACCTTTCTGGTCATAATCATCAATGTTTGCACCATAGCAAATCCTGAGAATATAGCTCCAGCAACGAAGTAAGGAGGAAAAATGGTAGTATGCCAACCGGGAATAACCGAGGTTGCGAAGTCGAAGGATACTATAGTATGAACTGATAATACTAAGGGCGTAGCCAAACCAGCTAATACCAAAGACAACGATTCCCACCTTTGCCAATGCTTTGCTGATCCAGTCCATCCGAAAGATATATAACTATAAATTTTTCTTCTTAGCCCTTTCGCTCTATCTCTTACTGTCGCGAAGTCAGGAACAAGTCCGGTGTACCAGAAAAGTAAAGAAACGGTGAAATAAGTGGATATAGCGAATACGTCCCAAAGAAGAGGTGAATTAAAGTTTACCCATAATGGGCCTCTTGTATTTGGATAAGGGAAGATGAAAAAACCAAGCCATAATCTACCCATGTGAATCAGTGGAAACTGACCCGCACACATTACGGCAAAGATTGTCATTGCCTCTGCGGCTCTGTTTACACCCGTACGCCACTTTTGTCTAAAAAGTAATAATATGGCAGAAATAAGCGTACCAGCGTGACCGATACCAACCCACCAAACGAAGTTGGTAATATCCCAACCCCAATTTATTGTTCTATTCAGGTTCCAGGAACCAATACCAACCCAAATTGTCCAGGTAACGCTAAAAACATATAACGCTAATCCTGTTACTGCTACAATAAAAGCAATGACCCAGGCAGTCGTTGGGGTCTTTTCCGTAGGCCCACATATATCTTCGGTGATGGTATGGTAGGTCTTGCTCCCAGTAATTAAAGGTTCCCTAATCGCAGAAATAGGTGCACTCATGAGTTATATTTTAAAGTAATCAACATATGATGGCTAACCATTTATATTAAGCGTCTAAATTTTCGCTTCGGTTAACAACCTTAGCAGTATAATTTACAGAAGAACGAACGCCAATTTCTTCCAACACAATATAGTTTAGTGGATTATCTAATTTCTTAGATAAATCACCGGACTTATTATTTCTGTCACCAAAAACAATAGCTCCCGTAGGACAAGCTGTTTGACAAGCTGTTCTTACATCGTTATCTTGTAAAGCACGACCTTCTTTTTTAGCTGTCAATTTACCTTCTTGTAATCGTTGTACACAGAAGCTACATTTTTCAATAACACCTCTTGAACGAACAGTTACATCAGGATTTAACACCATTCTTGTTAAATTGTCAGCACCAAATGGTAGTGATTCATTACCTAATGTAGGCTCATTAATGGCAAACATATCAGCTTTGGTATAATCCAGCCAATTAAATCGTCTTACTTTATAAGGACAATTGTTTGCACAATAGCGAGTACCGATACAACGGTTGTAAGTCATTTGATTTAAACCCTCAGAGCTATGAGGCGTAGCAGCCACTGGACAAACATTTTCACAAGGCGCATTATCACAATGTTGACACATCATTGGTTGATAGACCGTATTAGGGTTTTCATATTCACCAAAGAAATATCTGTCAATACGCAACCAACTCATCTCATGATGACGACCCACCTCTTTTTTACCTACAACGGGAACATTGTTTTCAGCCATACAAGCGATGGAACAAGCTCCACATCCGATACATGCATTTAAATCGATATGCATAGCCCACCAATGACCTTGAGAATATTGATTATCTACAAATTCATTGATTGGATAAAGCGTTTTACTATTTAACTCTGCAGCTTCCGCTCTTTTCTCTTCTACATGATGAACCAACTCACTTAATTCATCTAAATTACCTTTATAAATAATAGATCTATCTACGATTCCTCCCTGATAACCAGAACCGATGGTCATAGAAGTTTTTTCATCTACATTTAAGGTTTCACCCGTTTTAGGATCCTTTCCGGTAACCCCCATTGCGTGGTGATATTGAACGCAGGCAAATAAATCCTCTTTGTCAATAGGATCACTTACTTTAGCTTTTGTTGCATAATACTGGGTATTCCCTTGAGCATCAACAGATAACCAAGGATAAACATTTATTCCCACATTATTTCCTAAGGCTTTCCCCATGTAACCTGTTACGGTACGACCGTAACCTATGGCTAGTCCCACAGTATCTTCTAACTGTCCAAATTGTCTTACGGCAGTTACTGCCTGTTTGATTCCATTTACCTCTAAATCAACAATATCAGCTTCACCGTAAATTTCACGGGGATTGATATTATTTAAAGAAGAAATTTTATTACCACCCTCCCATTTAACAGGAACGGCTAGATAATTACCCCAGGAAGTCCTTGAAACAGGATCTGCTAATTCAGAAAGCCAAGGGTTATTGGCATATTGCCCACCACCCATATTCACTGTTTCGAAAAACGAAATCTCTAATGCGTTTTGAACTGGCTTTCTTACCTGAGATGCCGCTTTTTGAACATCTCCGTTAAATGAAGGTACTGAAGTCAAAGCCATTGGTGCCTCATAAATACCATCATGAAGACAACTATCCCAAAAAGCACGGAAAATAGCGAATCTGCTTTGGGTTGGAAAAATAGTCGTTTCCCAATACTTCATTAGATAATCTAATGCAGGTTGTTCGGATGCTGCATCTAAGGCAGTACTTTTAGCCCAGGTTAGCAAAGAAACCTCTACCTGACGTGTATCAAACAAAGGAGATATCGTTGGCTGTACTAAACTATAATGACCCTTTTTAGGTTGAGCATCTCCCCAACTCTCTAAGAAATGGTGCGTTGGTGTGACATAATCACATAAAGCAGATGTCTCATTAGGAACTGTAGAGAAAGATACTTTAAGTTTAACTTTCTTAGATAGAGTGGCAAATTCATCTGCACGAGGTATATCCCAGGCAGGATTGGCACCGTCCATAAAGAAAAGAGCATCTACTTTACCTGATTTCATTTCTGAAATCAAATCATTCACTGATTTATCGATACCCTGTCTTTGCAATGAAGCATTGGCGAAATCAATGGTTGAACCATAATTTCCCAACAAATAATTTATTCCATTAATTAAAGTTTGTTCACCTACATTGTTAGAACCAGACACAACCAACGATTTACCTTTTGCATTGAAAAGAGTCGTTGCCAGTGTTTTGAATTTCTTTGCCTTTTCAGCGGCTAGTGAAGGCCCACTCTGTGAGGGTAATCCTGCTAAAGCAGCTAATGCATTATATAAAGAGAGAATGGCGGCACCCTGTTCAGAAGGTTTAACCATAATTCTATTATCAGCATTAGAACCAGTTAAGCTCATGTGGCTTTCCACCTGAATATGTTTAGACATTTTAGGATTTTTCAAATCCTCAATTCGTCTATTCTTTACATATTGAGTGGCAAACTCAATAGGAGAAACCCAGGTACCAAGGAAATCAGCTTCAAAAGAGACAATAACCTCTGCATTTTGAAATTGATAATTAGGCACGACAGCCTCACCGAAACAAGCTTCATTTGCCTGAATCAATGCAGACGCCGAAATAGCGTCATAAGTTACTACCCTGGTATTTGGAAAAGCGATGGTAAAATCAGCTATAGCTTTTTTGGTTGTTGGGCTTTGAATGGTTGGGGTAACAATTCTTATTTGACTTGTTGCATTCAATGCGGCCATAATTTCCGCATCAATCACCTCCCAACCTGGACCCTTTTTATTTCTGGATGCCGGCTTTTCAATCTGACCATTCTTCACTCTGAAAGCACTGGCAATTCTACTCGTGTCATAAAGACTTAGCACACTGGCTTGTACTCTGGCACTTGTTCCACCTTTAGATACAGAAGAAAGAGAGTTACCTTCAATTTTGATAGGACGACCTTCTCTTGTTTTTACTAAAATGGAGCAATAATCCCCTCCCTGAGCAAAGGAAGAGGCATAATAGGTTGCTATACCTGGAACGATTGCATCCGGTTTAATAACATAGGGAATGGCCTTTCTAACAGGAATTTCACAACTTGCAGCCACTGTAGCGGCGCCAAGACCAAAACCAAGATATTTCAAGAAATCACGACGATTACTATTCAAATCTACCTGACTAGGGTCTTCAAGCTGTTGAACCACAGTAAGACTATGAAATTCTTGATTTGATTCGCTTAGGTATGCAGGATCGTTTGCTATTTGAGCATCACCAATCCAGACTTCATTCGATTTATTCTTCATTTTATGCGGAAAATAAGCATTTGGAGAAATAATTTTTTAGGACAATTTGATTTTAGTAGTGACATTTCTGGCACTCCAGGCCACCAATCTCCTCTACTGTTACCTTTTCTCTTTCACCTTTGGCCATTTGCTTGTGCATGCGCTCATAAGATTGATAGTAAGGATTATCAGCAAATTTCACTTCCGTTTTTCTGTGGCAATTGATACACCAACCCATAGATAAAGGAGAGAATTGGTGAACCTCATCCATTGTCTGTACGGGTCCATGGCAATTTTGGCAAGCTACTTTACCAACGGTAACGTGCTGAGCATGATTGAAATACGCATGATCAGGTAAATTATGAATTCTCACCCATTCGATGGGGCCCTGAATTTTATAATCCCCAGACTTTTTATCTGTTAATGAAGTAACGATAGCATCCCACTGATTTTCTATTAAGGCCTCACCCTCATCGTCAATCGTTCCTTTTTCTTGTACATAAGAGTCGGCAAACCATTTTTTGAAAATACGCTCAATTTTAGCTTTGCTTAAATTGTCATAATTTTCTATATATTGATCTGTATTAGGATTATAACCAATAGAAGCATATATTTTTGAAATTTCAGCCGTTCCATACTGTGAACCAACTTTGATTGCCTTATGACAATTCATACAAGTGTTTGCTGCTGGAATAACACTTTGCTTGCTTCTTCTTGCACCGTCATGACAATACTGACAATCTATTTTATGCAAGCCAGAGTGAGTAGCATGAGAAAACTTAATAGGTTGAGTGGGTTGATATCCCTGCTGTCTTCCCAGATTAATAGCGTTATTTACCGTAGTATAACCCCCTAAAACAACGAGAGAAAAAAGCACAAATCCAATAACGCCTTTACCCGTAACAATCTCCATCAGGGTTTTTCGTTTAGCCTCAGTATTACCCTCGCTAACTTGAACCATAAAATTCAGATTGGATAAGATTCTAGAGAGAATAACCGCCAATAAAATTAAAATACCCGTTAGAAGAATATATAAATTGGTGTTATCAGCTGGCTCAACCGTTGCTACTGTACCTGTTGTTCCACCTGCAGTTGACACTGGATTTGCGCCATTCACATGTACATCCTGAATGTAACCTAAAATATTGTCAATTTCACTATCAGTTAGTGAAGTAAAACTAGTCATGATAGTAGGTTTCCATGTATTCCAAAGCTCCACCGCTTTAGGATGCCCACTATTAATCATCGCCTGAGAATTTCTTATCCAGGAATATAAATCTTCTTTAGGATAAGCAGCCCAACGTTCTTGAACACCACCCAAAGCAGGACCAGTAAGCTTATCCTTCATATTTTTATTATGACAGGCAGCACATTGGTTTTTAAATAAGGTTTTACCTGCAGCAATATCAACACTCGCAGGTGCATCCGCAGAAGCCGCGGCAGCAGGCATAGCTGCATCCTGAGAGGATACAGGAAAATATTGTAACAGTAATACACCTGTCAGAAGGAAAACACGCAACATCGATTTAAAAATCATTTTATTCACAGTTTGGAATTCAGAATTGTTTCTAAGTGAAATGAAATGTCATTTTTTTGTCACCGCAAATATATTAAGCCTAGCTTGTTTTACCATCTTTTTTTAAGAACTATTCACTATTTAGATAATTTCTAAATAGTGAATAGTGATTTTTGTTCTTTGAATAAATTATATATGGTAAAACAGAATAATTAATAGATAATAATCAAAATACACGCTTCTTTTAACTATAATATTTTGAAAAAATCATGAATACAAAATATTATTTTATTAATATTTTATTAATTTGTATTTAGTTCATTTTCAATGTTTTAAACAGAAACATCTGCCTTTATCGGTGGGTGTGGGTCGTAACCTTCTAATATTATGTCAGGAAAATCAAACTGAAACAAGTCATTTACCTTTTCATTAAGTGAAATGGTGGGTAATTCCCTGGGTGTTCTCGATAATTGTTCCTTTATCTGAACGATGTGGTTGTTATATATATGTGCGTCTCCAAAGGTATGTATGAAATTGCCTGGCAGCAATTGGGTAACATGAGCTATCAGATGAGTTAGCAAGGCATAAGAGGCAATATTAAAAGGTACCCCCAGAAACACATCGGCGGATCTTTGATAGAGCTGACAACTTAACTTACCTTCTGATACATAAAACTGAAACAATGTATGGCAAGGAGGTAATCCACTTTTTATCATCCCAGGTATATCAACTGGGTTCCATGCAGAGACAATAAGTCTTCTGGAATCTGGATTAGATTTTATATCTGCTATAACCTGAGAAAGCTGATCTACGCCACCAAAATTTCGCCATTGTTTACCATAGACAGGACCCAGGTCGCCCCATTTGTCTGCAAAATCTTTGTCATCTATTACATGCTGAACGAACTCTCGCATTTTATCTTTCCATTCCGTTGAATATTTAGGAAAATCAGATGCCCAACCATTTTTTTCAAGCCAATATTGAAACGGCCATTCATTCCAAATACTTATTCCCTTCTGAACGAGCGGTCTTATATTCGTCTCTCCTTTAATGAACCAAAGCAATTCCTCAGCTAACCACCTAAAAGCAACTTTTTTGGTTGTGAGTAAGGGAAATCCTTCTTGAAGGTTTATCTTCATTTGGTAGCCAAAAATACTTTTTGTGCCCGTTCCCGTCCTATCCATTTTTTCAACACCTTCCTTTAAAATGTGCTGAAGTAAGTCGTGATAAGCTTTCATAGCAATTGCATTTGAAGAAATAAAAATATTAAAATCAAAAAAAAACAATGATAACAATATAATTTAATAATTTGCTTAACAAATAATTTTAAAGTTATGCAACTGATATTTTCCCTTTTCCCTTTTTTGTTCCTTTTTAATATTCAATTAAATAACGCTGATCCGGTGGCGGTCGATAAACAAGGCATTAAAGAGGATTTACCCTATTTGATTCCATTTTACAAAAAATTACATCAAATGCCAGAGGTTTCATTACAGGAGAAAGAGACTTCTGCTTTGTTAGCCTCTGAATTAAGAAAAATTGGCGTGACGGTGACAGAAAATGTGGGAAATTCTTACGGCATTGTAGGTATTTTCAAAAACGGCGAAGGGCCAACTATTTTATATCGCACCGATATGGACGCGCTACCTATGGCAGAAAAAACGGGTTTACCATACGCAAGTACTAAAACATACACCACTAATGGAACTACATCGGGTGTCATGCATTCATGTGGTCACGACATGCACATGACAACCTGGTTGGGCACTGCAAGGGCGCTCATAAAAATGAAAGATCAATGGAAAGGCACGCTCATGCTCATTGGACAACCTGCCGAAGAAATAGGCGCCGGTGCAAAAGCATTGTTAGAAGGCGGAATTTACGAAACTTTCGGTGTTCCCAATTATGCTGTCGGATTGCATTGTAGTCCCACCATTCCCGCCGGAAAGGTAGGCTACGGAAAGGGTTATACCATGGCTGCTTCTCAGTCGGTAACTATTACCGTGTATGGAATAGGAGCTCATGGTGCGTCTCCTCACATGTCTGTGGACCCCATTGTTCTCTCCAGTATGTTAATCATGGAATTACAAACTATCACCAGTAGAAGTCTGAAACCTATTGAATCGGCGGTGGTTACCGTGGGTTCCATTCATGCTGGTACGGCCAGCAATATTATTCCCGACGAAGTTAAACTAGGTTTAACCCTTCGAACTTTTAAAGAGGAGGTTAGAACAATGATACACAAGAGAATAACGGAAATTTGCCATGGTACAGCTATGGCTGCTGGTTTACCCCCTGAAAAATATCCTAAAATAGAATTTTCCCCCGTTTATATAGCCGCAAATTACAACAATGAATCATTAGTTGATAAATTATCGGGCAGTGCAAAAAAAAGTATTGGTGAAAGTATGGTGGTAAATGCTGAGGTTCAAATGGTTGCTGAAGATTTTTCCGCTTACGGAAGGACTTCTCATAAGGTTCCCTCTGTATTATTCTGGCTTGGAACTGCTCCTGAGGAACGTATCAAAAAGAATGATTTACCAGGATTACATTCTCCTTTTTACTATCCTGACCCTGAAAAATCTCTTGAAACAGGTATTTTAGTTACCTCCCAATCGTTACTCGATTTATTTACCGGAAAATGATACCGTTTGCCAGGAATCCCCTTCTTTAAATTTTAAAAACCTATTGGCTGACCCCTCGGTTTTTATCTGAATTATATTTTGTTGTGATGGAAATAGCTCAGTAAAGAAGGTCGCCTTGATTTTCAGTTCTTTACCATCTGCCGGGCAGGTAAAAGAAAAATGTAAGGATAAACTATCCCCTACTTTTTCACAGCCCGACCACTGCAATTTTATATATCTATCATTTATTTTAATTGGCATATTTTCAGTAAAATAGGAAAGAATCAGGCTTTCTTTGGCACATATATCAGTAGGTGCTAATTTACCTTTGTTGTATAACCGCAGAATATTTTCAAAATCGTCCGAAAATATCTTTACATTAATATGGCTTTTGCTGTTGTCTTTTGACAAACTTACTTCGGATACTGAAAGGTAAATACCGTGATCATTATCTGTATTCAGGTCAGAGAAAGATAGGTAAACCCACAAGAAAGCACTTATTAAAGACATAATTTGGTATTTTTACAATATGGCTATCCATTTAAAGGCTCCAACAAAAATGAATCGTTTACCCATTGATTTAAAAAACGCTGATTTATTCAAGCAGGAAGCATTTATCAACGGTCAATGGACTAAAGGTACTGAGAAAAAGACTTTCCCTGTTTATAATCCATTTAACAAAATGATTATTGCAGAAGTCAGTGATTTACAGGTCAGCGATCTTGATCATGCTGTACAAGCGGCCAACATTGCATTTCCTACCTGGGCTAAATTAACGAGTTATGAAAGAAGCAGCATATTAACTAAATGGCATAATCTTATTATTGAAAATGAGCGGGATCTGGCAACCATATTAACCCTGGAACAAGGAAAACCATTTCAAGAAGCCTTGGGGGAAATTCGCTATGGGGCCACATTTATTGATTGGTTTTCTGCGGAAGCCGTTCGGGTTTATGGTGATATTATTCCGTCACCCGATGCAAATAAGCGAATATCAGTTATTAAGCAACCCATTGGCGTGGTGGTTGCTATAACTCCCTGGAACTTCCCAAATGCCATGATTACCCGAAAAATTGCCCCGGCATTAGCTGCAGGTTGTACTGTATTGGTAAAACCTGCTGAGGACACCCCTCTTTCTGCTCTGGCGCTGGCTGTTTTAGCTAAAAAAGCGGGTATTCCCAAGGGCGTACTAAATATTTTGCCTACCAGTAAACCAGTGATTGCGGGAGACTTTTTTTGTGCTCATAAAAATATTCAAAAAATATCCTTCACAGGTTCAACCAAAACAGGCAAGTATTTAATGGAAAAAGGGGCTGCCACTCTTAAAAAATTATCGCTCGAACTAGGCGGTAATGCTCCATTTATTGTTTTTGACGATGCCGATGTCGATGCTGCTGTAAAAGGGGCTATACTATCAAAATATAGAAATGCAGGACAAACCTGTGTTTGTACCAACCGATTTTTAATACATGCTAATATTTTAGATGCTTTTAATGAAAAATTAGCCCTTGAGGTGAATAAAATGAAGGTTGGCGACGGATTCTTAGATGACACCCAAATTGGCCCATTAATCAATGAAGCAGCTATAAAAAAAGTAAACTTTTTGCTAAACGACGCCATTGAAAAAGGGGCAAAGATTTTTTATTCCAAAAATACATCGGTAGATATTACGGTTATTTCTCCGATCATATTAACGCAGGTTACCCCTGATATGGCCTTATCAAAAGAAGAAATTTTTGGACCTATTTCGGCCATAACTTCATTTTCAACAGAAGAGGAAGCCATTTATATAGCTAATAATACCGAATTTGGTCTAGCTTCCTATATCTATACTAAAGACAATGCAAGAATACATCGCGTCACTGAGGCTTTACAATATGGCATGGTTGGCGTGAATACCGGCATTATTTCTTATGCTGCCGTCCCTTTCGGAGGAATAAAAGAAAGTGGATTTGGTAGAGAGGGTTCTAAATATGGCATAGACGAGTTTCAAATTTTAAAATATATTTGTACAGATATCAGCTAAAAATAAATAATATGGAACTTAGCCTATACAGTAAATTAATTCCCGCCGCCGTTCTATTAATTCTGGGCATTCTGGAAGCATTGGGAGGCCTTTACTTTAGTGGAAAAAGATCAAAAACGGACTACACTATCGAACTGGTCAGCCTTGCAACGCTGCCAACGCTCATTCAACCTGGTATTTTTTTAGTTACCTTTTTGGGAATGAATTTTTTCTTACCAAACCTTGAAAACTATTTTATCAATCTTCATTTTACTTGGCAGATTGTTACCTTTTTAATATTAGACGACATGGTGCAATATTGGTGGCATCGCTGGTCTCATACTAATATGACTATGTGGAAATTGCATCGACCCCACCATGTTGTTGAAGAAATGGGCGTCTTGGTAACCTACAGAAACGCCATTCTTTATTATGCATTCATGCCGGGGATCTGGTTTTCAGGCATACTCATTTATCTTGGCATGGGCTACGTTTACATCTTTTATGTAACTGTTAAATTGATAGTTATTCTTTTAGCACACAGTGAAACCAGATGGGACCGTTTCTTATACCGTTATAAGGTACTTCATCCTTTGGCATGGATTATTGAAAGAACCATTTCAACCCCAAGCACTCATTTTGCACATCATGGTCTAACCGCTGAAGATGACATTTCCCATCCTAACGGTAACTTTGGTAACCTCTTGTTTTTCTGGGATATCCTCTTCGGGACAGCAAAAATTACCCGTAAATATCCTGAAACATTCGGTGCATGGAATCAGACAAAAGAACCCTGGTATATTCAGTTGTTATTCCCTATTTTCCGTTCTAAAGATCCCAGAAGCGAGCTTCATGCCTGGAAAACAAAGCAAGATTATGATCCTTCCGTCGATTTTAAAAAATTTAACCGCTAACTTTTTAGCGAATAAAAGTGGTATGATATTTTTCCAACCCGTCCTCTAATTGGATCTGGTAGAATCCATTTGGGAGCGATGAAATATTTATGGGTGAATTTTCATTGTAATTCTCCAATGTCATAAGACACCTTCCCAATACATCCAATACAGAAATCTTAACGTTAGAAAATGAATTTGCCGATTCGTATTTTAACCGTATAAAATCATTAGAAGGATTTGGATAAACGATTATTTTAGCTGAGCTAGCATTTTTAATTTCCTTAGTATTGGTCGTTAATTTTTGCCAGGGAGTTTGGTAAAGTTGTAGCCCTCCCCTTGCATTACCTACTAATAACTCATAAAAACCATCATTATTGATATCGGCCAACGCAGGTTTTACCTGAAATCCATTTTTCAACGTACTTAATCCATTTTCCACGAGATTAAACTTTTGGCTGGCTTCCGAAACTTCGTATAATAGTAATCCTTTATCATCGGATCCTGTCAATAAACGAAGTCCCACATTAGTATAAAACATTATTGGCGCAGTTGAACCATTTAAATAGCCAGGTTTATTTGTATTAACGCCTCCCCAACGGGTGATATTAGGCAAAATATCAGCATTGGTATCAAAAAAAGGTCTGGTTGTTGAACCTATATTTTGAAAATAATTGATATTTCCACCTCTTTCGCCAACAAGTACATCTGGTAATCCATCGTTATTAACGTCAAAAACAAAAGGTGTGGCATACAAACCAACGTCAATATCCATGAACGGATATACAAATTGATCTATTTTTAGTGGCTTCCCCTTACCCGCCATATTTTCGCCATAAAACAACTGACCTGACTCATCACCGATGAGAACATCTGCATCGCCGTCGCCGTCCATGTCAGCAAAAACGGGTGAAAAATCTCGAGAAACCGAATTAAATCTGTTAAGGCTTAAGAAATTACTGTCTTTTAGAATAAAAGATGGTTTATCGTAAGTTCCATTGTTTTCGAAATAAAATAATCCAGAAGGATAAACGCCAGGTTCTTTAAAATTCCCATAATTGCCTATCACCAAATCTAACAGTCCATCGCCATTTATATCGGCAAAGGTCGGACTTGCTCCTTTGCCAACATCGAGGGTATTTTCAGATAAAAAATTCTTCCCCACCAAAGTATATAAGGCTTTATCTTTTGTACCGATATTTTTGTATAACAAAAAAGCCCCTTCATCTATTGAATTAAAAATAGCATTAGGAGCAAAAATCAAATCTTTCAGACTATCCTGATTAACATCGAGGGCAAAAGAAGCGGGAAAGGAAGGCAAATCAACGGGAAAATCATACATCGGAAAATAATTATCCTGTTTATTCATCCAGGCTGTTTTGGCATTTCCCCCATTGGTAAGAAGTGTGATATTTGGATAAGAAATATCGCCAAGAAACAACTCTTTGTCGCCATCGCCATCCAGATCAAGCGTCAAAAGGGTGCTTCCAGAATGTCTGAAATTCCCTGCTAATTCACCTGGTGTAATTTTAAAGCAAATACCCGGAGCAGGAGAAAAATCTATTCTGGATGAAGAACCCGATTCATAAAAACCGCCCCAACACTGACTATCCAGGCGAAATAAAAGGGAATCATTTTTAAAATTCTTTTCAACAGATTCATTTCTATAAAATTCTGCAAAACCACCATTTATATTAAAAGTAACAATATCTAAATCGCCGTCACCGTCAATATCATCCAATGCAGGAATATCAATTCTGGTAACGTATAGATTAGATTGACCGCCTACGAATAAGGGAAAAAAAATGATATTATAAGGCGCTTTAAAGTTTATCCTATTAAAATCCAGTATGTTATCTTCATTATAAAATCCCTTCCAAACCTGAATACCATCAACACCTGGGACATCGGAATAGGCAAAAAAGTCAGAAATTCCATCTTTATCATAGTCTCGCAATAACACCCAACTTTCTGCGGGAGGAAAATGAGAAACATATTCAGGGGAAAAAACATAATTCACCTTTTCTTCGCCGGGCATTTTTCTTTTACCCAAATAGACACTGTGAATATTTCCGACCCTGTCAAAGACATAAATATCGGTAATACCATCGTTGTTAACATCGGTTTCAGAAAATTGGGGACACTTCATTCCCCCCGTAAAAGGGTCAGCAAACGTTTTTTGTGCATTTGAAACGGGTAAAATAATTTCCTTGAACGTTTGCCCGAGTAAAAAGAGGGGTAAAAAAAGAAAAACAGTACAACGGACAAAGAAAAATATCATAGCAGCCTATTTAAGCGAACAATCTAATCAAATTGTGAGGTAATCGCAACCACAAACGTTTCAAATAATAAGCACTACACAAAAAAAGTTTAAAATAACATCATATAAAAAAGTAGTAGCGATTAATATTGGAAAATACCTATAACTTGAACTAAAGATTTAGGATATTGTTAGTTGTAAAATCTTAAGATATGACCTCTTTACCTCAAAATAATGAGTTGGATAACCAGCAGAATGCGTCTTTAATTTTTCATCCAAAAAACATCATATTATTCCTGACTTTAGCGGGATTAACCATGTTATTTTTGTCCCTATCCTTCGCCTACGTTTACACCAGAACACTGTCGAAATTACCTCCGCTTCAATTACCCTGGTTATTTTATGTTAATACGTTTGTGCTATTAGCATCAAGCTATACATTATGGCAAAGTAAAAAAGCGTATCTGGAGGACAGAACTGACAGGTATCAACAAACGTTATATATAACGATAACTTTATCGTTCCTATTCCTTGTTCTTCAAGGCATTGCGTGGTATAGTTTATTTAATCAGAATATTATGATACAAACAGATAATTCTGCGGGGTATTTGTATGTTATATCGGGTCTTCACTTTTTCCACGTTGTAGCTGGACTACCCTTCCTTATTTATTTCAGCTTTCAGGCAAAGAAATACATGATTGAGCCAGTCAGCGTATTGGTTTATTTTTCGGATCCACATAAGCGGCTAAACTTGCGATTAATAAGTATCTATTGGCACTTTCTTGATATCCTTTGGGTCTATTTAATGGTATTTTTCATAATAAATAAAATAATAGCTTAAGCTAAAGTAATTTTTTAAAACCTACTTTTTTTCCAAATCGTATTATATTTGTCCAAACTAAACGATTAGGGGTAGCTTATGCAAAATCAAAGCGAAACATTGGTAACTGTCGAAACGGGTAAAAAGTTAGGGATAACTGAAGCAGAATTCGAACAGATTGTTAGCATAATGGGCAGGACGCCTAATTTCACAGAATTAAGTATTTACTCTGTGATGTGGTCGGAACACTGTAGTTATAAAAATTCCATTCACTGGCTGAAAACGCTACCACGAGAGGGAAAAAGACTTCTTGTTGGTGCGGGAGAAGAAAATGCCGGATTGGTTGATATTGGTGACGGTTTAGCTTGTGCTTTCAAGATTGAATCTCACAATCATCCTTCGGCCATAGAGCCATTTCAAGGTGCTGCCACAGGTGTTGGGGGAATTCACAGAGATATTTTCACCATGGGAGCCAGACCTATTGCTTCCTTGAATTCTCTTCGTTTTGGTAATATCGATTTGCCTCAAACCCGTCGCTTAGTCGAAGGAGTTGTTGCCGGTATAAGCCATTATGGTAATTGTTTTGGTGTTCCTACCGTAGGCGGCGAAGTTTATTTTAATGATTGTTACAATCAGAATATTTTAGTAAACGCCATGTCTGTGGGAATTGTAGAGGTAGGAAAAACGGTTTCTGCCATAGCAGAAGGACTTGGTAATCCTGTTTTCATTGTTGGCTCGGCTACTGGAAAAGACGGTATTCACGGCGCTACCTTTGCCTCGGCCGATTTAACGGAAGATTCCGCTGAAGATTTACCAGCGGTTCAGGTCGGTGACCCTTTTCAAGAAAAATTATTGCTGGAAGCCACCCTGGAAGCCATAAAAACAGGTGCCATCGTTGGCATGCAAGACATGGGTGCTGCGGGTATAACCTGTTCTACCTCTGAAATGAGTGCTAAAGGGGGCGTGGGCATGATTATAGATTTAGATAAGGTGCCTACCAGACAAAAAAACATGAAGCCTTTTGAGATTTTACTCTCTGAAAGTCAGGAACGTATGTTAATTGTCTGCCATAAAGGGCAAGAACAACTTTTATTGGACGTATTTGAGAAATGGGATCTTGAATGTGCTGAAATTGGGGAAGTTACTGATACGGGAACGCTTGTTTTTCATACTTCAGGTACAAAAGTAGCCGAAGTAAACGCTCATTCTCTTGTTCTGGGTGGTGGTGCACCTGTATATCAAAGAGAATATAAAAGACCCGCTTATGTTGAGGAAATAAGAAAAATAAATACAAAATCTATTCCTCTTAATACTAAATACGTAGCCTCAGCTAAAAAACTGGCTGCCAGTCCAAATTTAGTTTCTAAGCGGTGGATTTATGAACAGTATGATTCCATGGTAAGAACAGGTACCATGACGACAAATAAACCCTCTGATGCTTCGGTCGTATGGGTAAAAGACACTAAAAAAGCCATTGTACTAACTACTGATTGTAATAGTTCTTACGTACATGCCGACCCATATCAGGGAGCAATGATTGCTGTTGCTGAGGCGGCCCGAAACATTGTTTGTTCTGGGGGTACACCCGTAGCTATTACCAATTGTTTAAATTTTGGAAATCCTTATAACCAAGGTGTTTACTGGCAGTTTGTTCAGGTTATTAAAGGAATGGGCGACGCCTGCAGGAAATTCAATACGCCAGTTACAGGCGGCAACGTAAGTTTTTATAATCAATCAGTCCTTAAAGACGGTACCGAACCTGTTTTCCCTACACCTACTATTGGTATGTTAGGTGTTATGGATGACATTTCATGGCATACTACCTTACACTTTAAAAAACCGGGCCATGTTATATATATGCTTGGAACTCCGGTAAATGATTTGGGAAGTTCAGAATACTGTAGAACCGTCCTCGGAATTCCTCTGTCTGCTCCCCCATCGTTTGATATGGATGAGGAATTGCATTTACAACAAAACATCACCCAATTGATTCGTAAAAAATACATTGAATCTGCCCATGATATTAGTGAAGGAGGACTGTTTCACTGTTTATTGGAATCGGCGATAGCGGGAAATGTAGGATTTGACATTGAAACTGATAATAACTTCCGGAAAGATGCCTATCTTTTTGGAGAGAGTCAGAGTCGATGTGTTGTTACCATTAATCCTCAAAAAGAGGATGCTGTGGTTAATTTTCTAAATACCCATAATGTTCCTTTTTCTCGTATTGGAGAGGTGATAAAGGACGAAATTAAAATTGATGCTGAGTCATTTGGCAACATTGGAGAATACGCCTTAATTTATAATAATACCCTTGGTCAGAAAATGGCCGGAGTTCAAAACTAATTTTATATGAGAACGATATCTTATTTTGTCGGCATAGCCGGTATTTTGTTTTTATCTCTAAGTTGTGATGCCCTGAAAGGCGGTGTTACCATAAAAGGAAAAATCAGTGGCGCTGAAAATCTGCAAGCATTCATTGATAAAACCATCATTGGAAAAGTAAATGTAGTTCTTGAAAAAACGGAGATAGACGGCACCGGTTCATTTAAAATAAATTTCCCAAAGGGATTAGGAGCGGGTATTTATAATGTGCGTATAGGCGCTAAAAGAATGTTAATGGTACTCAATGGGTCAGAAAAGGAAATTTCCATAGATGGCTCTTTAGAATCATTGGATCAATATAATTTTACCATAAATGGTTCTCCGGAAACGGCTCAATTAAAAGACCTTATTCAAGGGCTTCAAAGTCAGCAAAAAACAGCTAACGATGTAGTTACCTTTATAGATCAAGCAGAAAATCCAATGTTAGGTGCTTTGGTGGCCAACATGGTTTTTGGACAAAGCCCTGATTATCTGCCTCTTCAAAAAAAGGCTTATGACAAGTTAGTTGCTAAATACCCAAATGATGAGTTAACCACTGCTTTTGGTGAATTTATCGCTTTGAAAGAACAGGAGAATGCAGCTGCCATGTCACAGCAACTTATCCAGGTAGGTCAACCTGCTCCGGATATCGCATTACCTGATCCAACGGGAAAAATCAGGAAGCTATCCGACTTGAAAGGGCAAGTAGTTTTGCTCGATTTTTGGGCTAGCTGGTGTGGTCCTTGCCGCAGAGAAAATCCAAATGTTGTGGCCGTTTATGAAAAATATAAAAACAAAGGTTTTACCATTTTTAGCGTAAGCTTAGACGGTTTAGATGATCGTACGTTGTCGCGTTTGGAAGATCCTTCAATGGCGAGTGCCTATATTGCGCAGGGAAAACAAGCATGGATTGATGCCATTGCCATAGATAAATTATCTTGGCCACATCATGTGAGTGACTTAAAAAAATGGTCCTCTGCTGCTGCCGCTTTATATGGAGTGAATTCCATACCCAGAGCCTTTATGCTTGATAAAAATGGGGTAATCGTTTCCACCAGTGTTCGTGGTTCTCAAGAAATTGAAAGCACTCTAATTAAATTACTTGAATAATGTAATTTATTTTTGATTATATTTACAAAGGGAACAAAAACCAAATTTTGTATTTGACATTTAAAACCTAATAACTGATATGACCTTTCAAATTAAAGAAACGCCAGAAATTTTCGATGTAGTTATTGTTGGTTCTGGAGCCGGCGGTGGCATGGCAGCTTATACCTTAACCAAGGCAGGCGCAAAAGTTTGCTTATTGGAAGCTGGAAGTTATTACGATCCTGCTGATCCTCAATATATTACCCAAATGAAAAATCCTTGGGAATCTCCTCGTCGCGGTGCTTCAAGTACCAGACCTTTTGGAGATTTTGATGCAGCTTACGGAGGTTGGCAAATCGAAGGAGAGCCTTACTCAGCGGTAAAAGGTACCGAATTTCATTGGTTCAGATCCAGAATGTTAGGGGGACGAACTAATCACTGGGGTAGAATTTCTCTTCGCTTCGGTCCAAATGATTTCAAAAGAGGGTCTTTAACTGGTATTGGAGATGACTGGCCTATCGGATATGACGATTTGAAGCCTTTTTATGACAAAACAGATAAACTAATTGGTATTTTTGGTTCTGTCGAAAATATATACAATGAACCGGACGGTATTTATCTTCCTCCACCTCCTATGAGATTGCATGAGCATTTTATAAAGAAAGCAGGAACGAATTTAAAAATTCCTGTTATTCCATCCAGACTTTCTATTTTAACCAGACCGATAAATAACGAAAGAGGCTCCTGTTTCTATTGCAGCCAATGTAGCAGAGGTTGTAATAAATATGCAGACTTTTCTTCTTCTTCTGTATTGGTTATTCCTGCCATGAAAACAGGAAACTTAACCCTTATCAATCATGCAATGGTTCGTGAGGTACTTACTGACCAGGCGACAGGTTTGGCAACTGGGGTTTCCTATGTTGATACTAAAACCATGGCTGAAGTCTCTGTTCGTGCAAAACGAGTGGTTTTAGGTGCTTCTGCCTGTGAATCTGCCCGTTTACTATTGAATTCTAAATCTGCGCGTTTCCCTCAGGGATTAGCCAATACAAGTGGGGTAATCGGTAAATATCTAAATGATTCTACGGGAGCCAGCCGAAGTGCTTTTGTTCCTTCTCTGATGAACCGGGATCGTTACAATGAAGACGGAGTTGGCGGAAGTCATATCTATTCTCCATGGTGGCTGGATAATAATAAATTAGATTTTGCCAGAGGATATCATATCGAATATGGTGGTGGAATGGGTATGCCAGGATACGGTTTTGGTATGGGTATGCAAAATAGTAATGGAAAATATCCTTATCCAAATGGAGAAAAGTTACCCGCTGGTGGCTATGGTTCCAGATTAAGAGAAGATGTGAATCGCTTTTATGGTGCTCATATTGGTATGGCGGGTCGTGGTGAACCAATTCCTTTAGAAACCAATTACTGCGAAATCGATCCAGGCAAAGTGGATAAATATGGTATTCCAACGCTACGATTCCATTACAAATGGTCTGATCATGAAATAAAGCAGGCTAAACACATGCAGGACACTTTTGAGGAACTTATCATCGAAATGGGCGGTATTCCGTTAGGTAATAAACCTGGAGCAGATACAAATTACGGTTTAGAGGCACCTGGAAAAATTATACATGAAATTGGTACTGTTCGTATGGGCGATAATCCAAATCGTTCTGCATTGAATAAATATCAGCAGGCACATGATGTTAAAAATTTGTTCGTTGTTGATGCAGGTCCATTTGTTTCTCAGGGTGATAAAAACGTAACCTGGACTATCTTAGCGTCCTCTATGCGTACTTCTGAATACATCATTGATCAAGTTAAAGCTAATAAAATCTAATTGCCATGAAACGCAGAGATCTTATAAAAAATATAACGCTTACCTCGGTAGGGCTTGCTACTGCTCAGGTTTTACCCGCTCAAACAGAAAATGTGGCTGCCGGTAAGCCTAAAAAGCAGAAATCTAATTATGGTAGAACACCCGATGAGATAAAAAGAGACGAGAAGCTTGCTTCAGAAACGTTTTTTACCCCAGGTGAAATGGCTGTTATTACGCGTTTATGTGATATTATCCTTCCAGCTGAAGGATCTTCGCCTTCTGCCGTGCAAGTGGGCGTTCCTGCTTTCATTGAATTTATCGCTAAGGACATGCCTTATCAGCAAGTTCCGCTCAGAGGTGGTATCATGTGGTTAGAAAATTACTCGCGCAAGTTATTTGGAAAATCTTTTGTTGCTATTACCCCAGCGAATCAGATTACCATCGTTGATGCTATCGCTTATCCTGAATTGGCCACTCCCGCTGTTTCTGCAGGAGTAGCTTTCTTTAATCTAATGAGAGATTTGACATTAACAGGTTTTTACACCACAGAGGCCGGCTTTGAAGACCTTGGTTATGTAGGTAACAGACCCAATAACTGGGAAGGTCCACCAGCTGAAGTACTAAAGAAATTTAATTTTTAAGGTTATTTCAAATTTTAAGTTCCAATGCGTTCTTTTGATCATGTTTTAAATTTATGGGATGATCGTAAAGAGGCATCTTATAACAATAACCAAGTAGATTTATTCCTTTATCGGTCTAATTTACTTGGGGCAGATTTAAGGATTACTAATTTTGGAGGAGGAAATACCTCCTGTAAAACAATAGAATCTGATCCATTAAGTGGTGAATTAAAAGAAGTTATGTGGATAAAGGGTTCCGGTGGAGATATCGGAACCCTTACCCGAAAGGGTATCGCTGGCTTGTTTACCGACCGCCTGCATTCCTTAAAACAAATATATAAAGGGCTTCCCTTCGAGGATGAAATTGTTCCCTTATTGCAACATTGTCTCTACGACCTGAATAGTGCTGCACCGTCCATTGATACACCACTGCATGGTCTTTTGCCTTTTCCTCATATAGATCACCTTCATCCGGATGCACTCATTGCTATTGCAGCAGCGAAAGACGGTGAAGCTATTATGAAACAAATATGGGGTAATTCAATAGCCTGGATTCCCTGGCAAAGACCTGGTTTTGATCTTGGATTACAACTTGAAAAGTGCTATGAAGAAAATCCAGGTATTAAAGGCATTATCCTGGGCAGTCATGGTCTATTTACCTGGGGAAATACCTCAAAGGAATGTTATTTCAATAGTCTGACAGTCATTGAGGAGGCTTCCATTTTTCTTGCAAAGGCTCAAGAGAAAAAGGGCTCTATTTTCGGAGGATTAAAAATTGAGAGTCCACCTGCGCCTTATAGATTAAGTCAGGCGGCTCAATTAATGCCAATATTGCGTGGTCTTTGCTCTGAAAAAAATCAAATGATAGGTCATTTTTCAGATGATTCTGCCGTGTTGGCTTTTATAAACAGTCATGATTTGCAGCGACTTGCTCCTCTTGGCACTTCCTGCCCGGATCATTTTCTACGCACTAAAATAAAACCCCTGGTTTTATCTCTTGCTATTACTGAAGATTTATCAGACAGTTCAGGCATAAGAGAAATTATTAAACCAGCTTTCGAGCAGTATAGAGCGGACTACGCTGAATATTATGAAGCCTGCAAAAAGGATGATAGTCCGGTTATGCGAGATGCAAATCCGGTGGTAATTATATATCCAGGCATTGGTATGTTCACTTTTGCCAAGGATAAGCAAACTGCCAGAGTTGCAGCAGAATTTTATCAAAATGCCATTAACGTGATGCGTGGAGCGGAAGCAATTTCAAGCTACACGGCTCTTCCAAGGCAAGAGGCATTTAATATAGAATATTGGTTGTTAGAAGAGGCTAAACTACAACGTATGCCTGCTGAAAAACCACTTTCCCGCCGTATTGCCCTTATTACAGGGGGTGGCGGAGGTATTGGAGGCGCTATTGCTAAGAAACTGGCTGCTGAAGGAGCTCACATTGTTATCACTGACCTGTCGGAAGAAAGATTAAAGGAGGGTATTCAATCCTACAACAAGGATGTCGCCAGGTACTTTTCAGCAGATATAACCCAGGAAAAAGATCTGTTGAAATTAATTGATTTTACTTGTTTGCAATTCGGTGGGGTAGATATCATTGTTCATAGTGCAGGTCTTGCCATATCGAAATCTTTGACCGATACTTTGGAATCTGACTGGGATATTTTACAAAATGTATTGGTCAAAGCGCAGTTTCAACTTTTCAAGTTGGGCGTTAATCTTATGAAAAAGCAACAATTTGGTGGAAATCTGGTGACCATTGCCAGTAAAAATGGATTAGTTTCAGGTCCAAATAATGTAGCTTATGGAACAGCAAAAGCGGCGCAACAACACATGACCCGATTACTCGCCGCCGAATTAGCGAAAGAAAATATAAGAGTAAATACCGTCAATCCTGATGGAGTTATCGTTGGAAGCAAAATATGGGAAGGTGATTGGGCAGAAGGAAGAGCAAAAGCTTACGGCATATCAGTGTCTGACTTACCGGCACACTATGCCAAAAGGAATCTCTTGAATCAAATTATTTTACCAGAGGACATTGCCAACGGTGTTTTTGCCCTTTTATCAGTGCTCAATAAATCGACAGGACTTACCATTAATGTTGACGGAGGCATACCTGAAGCATTTGTTCGTTAAAAGTTGGGCTCAAGCTTTTTATCCTTAAATTACTTTCTTTATGCGAATAGATTCATTGCATATTTCAAGACATAATGATTTGTTTTTGGAAAAACATAGCCAATCATTTCATTTTCTCAAAAGAGAACTTTCCGATAAAGGTGTTGATGTTGAGTCTATTATAACCAAAATACAACAATTCCAAGTAGCAATTCCTAGTTGGGCGCTTGGTGCAGGGGGTACCCGATTTGGCAGATTTTCTATCGGTGGTGAACCTGGAGATCTCTTTCAGAAAATATCCGACATTAGTATCATCAACGATTTAACGGGGGCTGCTGGCGCCGTTTCATTACATATCCCCTGGGATATTCCGGAAAATGTGTCAACATTAACTCGTTACGCGAGTGAATGCGGTATAACTTTCGATGCCGTAAATTCGAATACCTTCCAAGATCAACCAGATCAAGCCCTTAGCTATAAATATGGTTCTCTCTGTCATACAGATAGAAAAGTAAGAGAACAGGCAATACAACACAATATAGAGGTCATTCATTATGGTGAAGCATTGGGTTCAAAAAGTATAACCGTATGGTTATCTGACGGATCTACTTTTCCAGGTCAAACTAATTTTAGACAAGCTCTGTCGAGAACTAAAGAATCTTTACAAGAAATATACAGACATTTACCCGCCGATTGGCAAATGTTTATTGAGTATAAACCCTACGAACCTCAGTTTTACAGCACCGTAATTCAAGATTGGGGAACCTCCCATTTATTGGCTTCCGCTTGTGGACCTCAGGCTTTTAGCTTAGTCGATTTGGGTCATCATTTACCAAATACCAATATTGAACAAATTGTTGCGACCTTGTTGTCTTTGGGGAAATTAGGTGGATTTCATTTTAATGACAGTAAATATGGAGATGATGATCTCACGGTTGGCAGCATAAAACCTTACCAGTTATATTTGATTTTTTTAGAATTAGTCAGTGGCCTTGCTGATCCAACGGTGATAAATCCCCCCATTTCATACATGATCGATGCGAGCCATAATGTAAAAGATCCACTGGAAGATCTTATGCAAAGTGTAGAGGCCATTCTCCTTTGCTATACACAGGCATTATTGGTGGATTTTAATAAACTAAATGAGCTGAGAGATAAAAACGAAGTGGTTTTAGCTCAGGAACTGATACAAGATGCCTATAGAACAGATGTGAGACCACTACTTAGAGAGGCCAGATTACGAAAAAAAGCGGCATTTTCTCCAATTCAATGCTACAGAGATAATGAAATAAGGAGTCAGCTCATCAGAGAAAGAGGAATTACCAATAAAGCAAAAGGATTGTAAATGATGTCCATCCTCATTTTTGATGTGGGTAAAACAAATAAAAAAGCCATTTTATATGATTATTCATACAAAGAAATATGGCAAACGTCCACTGTTTTACCTGAAATAAGGGATGAAGATGGCTTTCCTTGCGACGACATTCATGCCATATTAGCATGGATGAAAAACGTTTTGTCAAATCTTATCAGTGATAGAACTTATCAGATAACCCATCTGAATTTTTCTGCTTATGGAGCGAGTTTTGTTCATGTCGATGAGGCTGGGAATATTTTGACTCCACTTTACAATTATACAAAACCGATACCATCGGACATCAGAGCTTCATTTTATGAAAAATACGGGGATGAAAAGAAATTGGCTTTAGAAACCGCTTCGCCAAGTCTCGATTTTTTAAATTCCAGTTTACAATTATATTACATAAAATACCGGTATCCGTCTGTATTTGAGCGTATTAAATGGAGCCTGCATTTACCTCAATTTTTAAGTTATTATTTCACACAATGGCCGGTTTCAGAATTAACCAGTATTGGTTGCCACACGGCCTTATGGAATTTTTCAGAAAATGATTATCATACCTGGGTTTATGAAGAAGGGATAACAGAAAAATTTCCTCCCTTAACATCTACGGGTGCCTGTTCAGAAACAACCATTTCAGGAAAATTACTAAATATTGGCGCAGGTATTCATGACAGCTCTGCTGCCTTGTACCCTTTTTCTTTATTATCGGATGAACCCTATTTACTTTTATCGACGGGAACCTGGAGTATTGTATTTAACCCCTATTCAACGCAACCTTTAACGGCCGAAGTTCTGGAAAGAGACTGTTTACTTTTCCTTCAACCCAATGGAAATCCTGTAAAAGCGGCCAGACTTTTTTTAGGCTATACCTATCAGCAAAAATTGGAAGAAATAGGTCATTATTTTAAATACGACCTTAAAAATGTGTCTAAAGAACCTTTTGATAATCTTCTTTTGGATACCATTTCAACATCTACACAAAGGTATTTTTCATTTCCTTTGCTAAATATGGAGGAAGTGCCAGCATCAGCAACCGATTTATCCCATTTTACCACTTTTGAATCTGCCTATTACCAAATGGTTTGGGAATTAAGTACTTATCAAATTAAGGCAATAAAAATAGCCACTGAGGGAAATGAATTTCATCGAATGTACATAGATGGAGGATTTTCAAAAAATAAAATATTCATTCACAGTTTAAAAATACAACTTCCTGCTACGGAAATAATTGTATCTGAATTTTCATCAGGGGCATCATTAGGTGCGGCCATGCAGGTAAAGGGACATTAATATTTTCGACATTTTAGTATGAAAAAGAAAAATATAATGATTATAGTCTAAAAATCAGAATAATTATATACTTTTAGCTAACAACTTAAAATTTAAACATTGAAAGTAGGATTATTCATTCCCTGTTATATGGATCAATTTTATCCACAAGCCGCCATTGCAACCTACAAACTGTTGCTAAAACTAGGCTGTGATGTAGAATATCCTGAAGGACAAACCTGTTGTGGTCAACCTTTGGCCAATGCTGGAAATGAGGCAGCATCGAGAGGAAGTTACCTTCATTTTGTAACTATGTTTGAAAAATATGATTATATCGTTGCCCCTTCAGGAAGTTGTGTTTATCATGTGCGACACCATTTTGACACTTTGGATCAAACCGATGCCGTTAAAAAAGTACGTGCAAAGACCCTTGATTTAACAGAATTTTTACTTGACGTATTACAAATCAGTTCTTTACCCGCCAAATATCCTCATAAAGTAGGATTACATCAGAGTTGTCATGGACTACGAGGTTTACATTTAGCCACATCAAGTGAACTGGTGAACAAACCAGCTGCCTCCAAACTACATGAATTATTAAGCATGGTAGAAGGCCTGACATTGGTTGAATTGGATAGAAAAGACGAATGTTGTGGATTTGGGGGAACATTTTCTGTAAAAGAGCCTGCTATTTCTGTAAAAATGGGTAAAGATCGAATTCGTGATCATTTTTCAAAAGGGGCAGAGGTCATAACTGCCGGAGATATGAGTTGCCTCATGCATTTAGAGGGCATAATATCGAGGCAGAACATACCTATCAAAGTAATACATATTGCAGAAATTCTAAATGCTGACGAAATATGACGCCACATGCTCAAAAAGCGGCTATTTTTAATAAAGACGAAGTGCGAACTGACTGGCACGATGCCTCCTTATGGATGGTCAGGAAGAAGCGGGACTTTGCTGTTTCCGAGATACCCGAATGGGAATTTCTCAGAGAATTTGCTTCCGATATAAAAATGCACACCCTGTCAAAACTCGATGATTACCTGGAATTATTTGAAAAAGCGGCGATTCAAAATGGTGCCACAGTACATTGGGCTGAAGATGCAAAGGAGCATAATGACATCGTTTTAACTATTTTAAATAAGCACCAGGCGAAAAAAATGGTCAAGAGCAAATCTATGCTCACTGAGGAATGTCACCTCAATGAATTTTTAGAACGTCATAACATTGAGGTTATCGATTCCGACCTAGGCGAAAGAATCATTCAAATGTTGAACGAACCACCCAGCCATATAGTAATGCCCGCTATACATTTGAAGAAAGAAGAAATTGGAGAACTATTTCATAGAGAGTTACATACAGAAAAGGGAGCCACGGATCCGCAATATCTTACCGAAGCGGCACGGCATCATTTAAGGGAAAAATTTCATACGGCACAAGTTGCATTAACCGGCGTTAATTTTGGTATAGCTGAAACGGGAGAAGTGGTTGTTTGTACCAATGAGGGGAATGCAGATATGGGCGTTCATTTAACACCTGTACAAATTCATAGTATGGGTATCGAAAAACTGATACCCAGGAGAAGCGACCTCGCTGTTTTTACCCGTTTATTGGCTAGAAGTGCTACTGGACAACCCGTAACAGTTTTCACCTCCCACCATAGAAATCCAAAACCTGCGGGTGAAATGCATATTATTTTAGTGGATAATGGAAGGACGGAACAATTAGGTAAACCTGATTTCCGAAGTTCCCTGAAGTGCATTCGTTGTGGAGCTTGTATGAACACCTGCCCCATTTACAGAAGAAGTGGCGGGCATAGTTATGAGACCACTATTCCAGGACCGATTGGTTCGATATTAACACCTGGTATAGATTTAAAAAAACACGGACAATTACCCTTTGCTTCCACTCTTTGTGGTTCATGCACCGATGTTTGCCCGGTGAAAATAGATATTCATACGCAACTTTATAAATGGCGACAGATTGTCAGCGAAGCAGGTTTGCCTGAAGCGGGTAATAAAACCATGATGAGCATAATGGGAAATGGCTTGGCCTCTCCCACTTTTTTCCATCGTTTGGGTAATATCGGAAGGAAACTATTGCGTCTTTTTCCAGGAAAAGAAAGATTTCTCTCCTTCACAGTCTGGACAAAAGACAGAGATTTACCCAAAGCCCCCGTCGAATCATTTAGGGAATGGTATGCAAAACAAGCTAAGGATGCCTAGTAAAGAAACTATTTTAACTAAAATCAAGGCCAATAGACCAAATCTTTGGCCCCTACCCGATGTTCCTATTTTCGAAACATTGGCAACCGACAAGAAGAAATTGTTTATACAAATATTGGAAAGAGGAGGAAGTAAAGTACATTGTGTTGACGATAGTACACAAATACATCAGGTAATAACCACCCATTTTCCCGAAAATAAAAGGATGGTCTCTGCCCTACCCTTTTTAGAGGGAATAGAGGGAATTACCACCCTTCATCCCGATTTTTATGAAGGAACTGAAGTAGCCATTATTGAAGGACTTATTGGCGTAGCTGAAAATGGGGCGCTTTGGGTTACTGAAAATGAGCTGGGAGATGTGCGCGTTTTACCTTTTATTGCACAACATTTAGTCATGGTCATTAGTGAAAAAAATATTGTTGGCACCATGCATGAAGCTTATAAAAAATTAGGCTTACCCACTACAGAGGGCTTTGGTGTATTCATCGCCGGTCCCTCCAAAACCGCTGACATAGAACAATCCTTAGTTATTGGGGCTCAGGGAGCTCGTAGTTTATTGGTCATCCTCACCCCTTAATCGATTCATCATGCTTTTAGAAAAACTTAGCGCCCACCTCGAAGAAGTAAAAGAATACGAAAGAGAACCTGTTCCGGCTTCCCGCTGGCGAGGATTTAAAAGTTTTTTAGGAATGTATGCCGGTGAACACACTGCGGGAACAGAATTTGTCATCGGCCCCCTGTTTGTTGCACATGGCGCGGGGGCTATGGACCTTATATTAGGTTTACTCCTTGGTAATTTTTTAGCCGTACTTTCATGGGCGTTTATCTGCGCGCCCATTGCCGTAAGAGAAAGAGTAACGTTATATTTTCTGCTCGAAAAAATATGTGGTAAACATCTTACCAATGCTTACAATCTGGTCAATGCCCTCATGTTCTGCTTTTTAGCAGGTTCCATGATAGCCGTTTCAGCCACTGCTATAGGCATTCCATTTAATATACCGCTGGCAAAATTAACCGATTGGCTACCTTCGGGCCTACCCTGGATAATTATCGTGGTCCTGGTGGGAACCGTTACTACTTTTGTAGCTACTTTGGGCTATGATAAGGTAGAAAAGTTTGCAAGCATTGCTGCACCCTGGATGATTTTAGTATTTTTAGCTTCAGCTATTGCAGTTTTACCCGAATTGGGCGTAAAAAACTTGGGCGATTTTTTTCAGGTTGCGCAAGATAAAATATGGACGGGAAAGCCACTTGCCGGACAAAGTAAATTCACCTTTTGGCATATCTTATTTTTTGCCTGGTTCTGTAATATGGCTATGCACATAGGAATGGCTGATTTGTCCATACTTAGGTATGCGAAAAAATGGACTGCTGGATTTGCTTCAGCAGGAGGAATGTACGTCGGACACTATGTTGCCTGGTTAGCTTCAGGTATTTTATATGCACTTTTTCTACAACAAAGCAATGAAAATTTAGAATTTGCACCAGGTCCTGTTGCCTATTCCGCCGTTGGAATTACTGGGGCATTATGTGTAATCATTGCGGGTTGGACAACGGCTAATCCCACCATTTATCGGGCAGGACTCGCTTTACAAGCTATCATGCCCAAAGCAAAAACCTGGAAAATTACTTTAATTGTAGGCTCTATAACCACTTTAGCCGCTTGTTTTCCTGCTTTGGTCATGCAATTACTCGATTTTGTGGCCCTTTATGGTTTGGTTCTCATGCCCATGGGAGCCATTATTTTTATCGACTACTGGCTTTTTCCTCGTATAGGATTACAATCTAATCTGGCGGCAGTGAAAAATCTTACCTATAATGTTGCTGCGTTAATCACCTGGCTCGGAAGTTTGTTAGCCTGCTATTTAATTGCCAAAACGACTGGATTGGAAATATTTTTCCTAGGACTTCCAGGCTGGTTTCTAGCTGCCCTGATTTATATTATTTCTTCTTATGCGTATCAAAAAAAATGGTCAAAATGAAGATATTACTAAAATTAGTATCGATTGTAGGACTTATTCTAACTCTTCTGCCTTCTATTGGGGTATTCTATGAGGTAATTAGTCAAGAGGAGAATAAGTATTTTATGCTTATTGGTACGCTACTTTGGTTTGGACCTAAGATTATTTTTAAGGCAAAATAGGTTTTATCCGGGATTCAATTGCCTTTTCAACGATTCTATTTCCATTTGCAAGGCTATATTTTTTTGAATTTCAACTGCTGAACGTTTTTTCTCTTTCTCGGTTCGTCTTTTCTGTAATTCAATTCGCCTATTTGCGTTTTCCACTTGCTTTTTCGTCCGCTC
>JANQZX010000006.1:0-43634 GCA_030728245.1 Saprospiraceae bacterium
AATTTTACATTGAAACCTGTCGGGGAGAAGACGCGAAGCATCGCGTCTCTACAGGACATTCAATAACCCTGACTATAGGTTATATTGTTACGCAAATAGGGAAATGTACCTGTATCATGGAGGGCGAATGCAATTCGCCCCTACCTGAACACCAAAATGCCATATTTAGCATATTCGTGAAAACTCTTGGCAATGGGACTCCAGGCCCATTTGACCATTTTGCCCGTGTCATAATCTAACCGATAAAAATTACCTTTCCAGGTAGTTCCCCTTTCTGGTTTACCCTGAATCATAGGATTGAATATCTGATAAGGGAAAAATATTTCGGCATGCCAAATATATGGTATGGCTGGATTAGCATTCTCAGCCAGCCAGGTGTTTTTGATTATCTTTCGCTCTCCCTCGTATTTCCATGGGGTCCAACCCAAAAATTTACCGCCATAATTGGGGATTAATAATACCAACTCATGGTTATTTGCATTTATTTCGTATTCCAGATACATCGGTTTCGATGCATCTGGCTGAAAAAAAACTTCATAGACATCACCCTTGAAAAGATCCTCAAAATCGGCCTTGGCTGTGGTAGTTATTTTCCATTCATCGCCATAAAAATGAACGTAAATGCCTTTGTCACTATAGGCAAGCTGGAATTGGGTGACCGCTTCCCGTCCGTCGTCGTCCAGTTTTTGTAAAGAATACACAGGTAATTCTTTCCAAACGGAACTGATGGTTCCTTCCTTAAAAGGAAAATCAACGGAAAATGGCACGTTAATAGTAGGTGATTGCCCAAAGAGCTGTCCACCATTCCAGGAAAATGGAAATAGGGATAGCAGAGATGTCAAGAATTTCATCATCGTATATTATTTGCTGACAGCTAATTTTCCAAGATCATGAAGCGTTCCATTGACCACCGCATACTGAATTTTACCCTCTTTTTCTAACACAAAAGAAGGATTCAACCCTATCTTGAATTCTTTAGGCACATTGGTATTGGGCTGAATAATATGCAGCGGAAAATTCATTATTTCCTTCGATTTCTTAAAATTAGTCACCTGTATATAGGTAATTCCCTGACTTAATAATGTGGCTACATCCAGACTTTTTGCTGCGGCAAAATCTGCCAGAATAGTTGGATAAACTTTTCCCATTTTTGCCTTATAACCATTCAGATTCTTATCGTTATAGGCAAAAAAGGTAGATAAATCACCAAGTTCCGAAATTTTAGACGATAAATAAAACGATCTGTTATCCGCCAATTGAACTTCATCATTTCTATAAGCCAGGTCTGAAACGAAAAATTTCCCCCTAAGCGTAGGCAGTTGTATTTCCCTAAGTAAGAGGTCATGGAAGGCATTGCTATTGTTAAAGGGAATACCGTCATATTCGCTTACCGGCATATTTTTATATGATTCATCGGCAATGGCGGACAAGGCCGTCAATATAGCGGTATAATTGATTCGTCTTAACTCCTGCTTTTCAGGATCGCCAGGTAAAGCGCCCGTTTCGATAAGTATAGTGCGGGTTCCCCATTTCTGGATATTATCACCGAAAGCCCTGGGTTCAAAAGTATCATCATATTTCCCGACACTGCCCGGGATAATTTCCTGAATTGTCTTGTTCATCACACCAATAAGACGGGCAGCATCCGATCTTTTTTCGCTCATGGTTTTTGCTTCGTCAAAAGCCGGAGCAAGGAAAGAAATGGCCGCTGTTTTAGGGACATTCCCCGCCGCATAATAGCGACTCTGATCGTGTAAGTTAAAACCCCAGTCTGCCTGCACAGAATCCCTGATGGCCTTCAGGATATTTCCTTCCGGTGTCTGTAACCTTTGGGCGTCCCTGTTTATGTCAATATCCTGAACATTCCGGCGGGTATAACGCTCGGCACCATCCGGATTTAACATTGGAACCACGTGAATGGTAAGTTTTGAAAGTATCTGATCCCTGAAACCATCAAATTCGTCATGTCGTTGCATAAAACGGAAGATATCGAACAGAGCCATCGTAGCTGTGGGTTCGTCCCCATGCATTTGAGACCAAAGCAGGACAGAAACCGGCCCATTTCCCATGGTGGCGCTGTAAATGTTTCTTCCCTCCACAGATTTCCCAACCACCTTTAATCTATAGGCGGCGGGAAGCGCATTCAACAAAGGAACGATATCAGCATGCTTAAACCTTCTCTCTTTAAGAAGTGGCTCTTTATACCTATTATGTGATTCATAAAGCGCTATCTTGTCAGGAAATTGTATAGGATGTAACGCACGAAATCCCCAAAAGGAGAAGGCCATAAGGCATAGAAGTACAAAAGGAAATATTTTTTTCATGTCTTGTTCATTATTAATTGAACCAAAATAAATCAATTTAGTGTTATAAAAGGTGAATCTGGTTAAATTTGCAAAAAAAAATAATGAATCAGTTAATTTGGGTTAACCAATTGGATCAACTTACTGAAGCTGTCATTTCAAATTTCGGCTTACTTCGACATGAAGACTTGTATTTCAAACCGGATGCTAACAGGTGGAGCATTGCCGAGAATCTGGCTCACCTGATTGTTGTAAATAAAACATATTTCCCTGTTATTGAACAAATTAGAAATAACACTTATAAGGTACCTTTTATCGGGAAAATTCCTTTTCTTCCAAAATTATTTGGATCGGTTCTTATAGAATATGTAAAACCTGAAAAGGAAGAAGCAAAGGTAAAAACTTTCCCCATCTGGGAACCTGCCAACTTTAAGGAAGAGGGATCCATTTTGGAACTTTTTGAAAAGCATCAACAAGCCTTAAGAAATTTAAGGATTGAAAACGAGGATCTCATTCAGCGTAAACAAATTATTGCTTCCCCTGCCAATAATAACATCGTGTACTCACTTGATGACGCTTTTGATGTTATTCTTTTGCACGAACAACGACATTTCATACAAAGTAAAGCCGTTTTAGCTTTACTGGATAAAAACGTAATATGACTTTAACTAATTTGTCTTCTAGCCTTTTGCCAGAACAATTTGAAAATGACCCATTTCAAGTAAAAAAATATACGCTTAAAAATGGCTTACAGGTATTTTTAAGTATAAATCCTTATCATCCAACGCTTAGCACGCAAATTGCAGTTCGTGCGGGTTCAAAACATGATCCTGCAGAAACTACAGGTCTTGCTCATTATATGGAGCACATGCTATTTAAAGGGACTTCAAAAATTGGTACTGCTAACTGGGAAGAGGAAAAAGTTTTGTTGGAGGAAATTGCTGACTTATATGAAAAGCATCGAAATGCCTCTACAGAAGAAGAGCGTAAAGAAATTTATCAGCTCATTGACCAGAAATCATATCAGGCAGCCAAATTAACTATCCCCGGTGAATACGACAAATTAGCCTCCTCTATTGGCGCCAAAGGAACCAATGCCTACACCTGGTTTGAACAAACAGTGTATCTGAATGCCATTCCAAACAATGAATTAGAGCGTTGGATTTCCCTCGAAGCGGAGCGTTTTTCCCAACTTACCCTCCGTTTATTTCATACGGAACTGGAAACCGTTTACGAAGAATTTAATATCAGTCAGGACAAGGATATTCGTAAGGTGAGCAACTTGCTCCATGCCGGCTTATTCCCCAATCACCCTTATGGTACACAAACGACCATAGGCAGTGCGGAGCATCTTAGAAACCCATCTCACTATAATATCCATAAATTCTTCAGCACCTATTATGTTCCCAATAATATGGCGATCATTCTGGCTGGCGATCTCGATGCTGATAAAACGATTGCGCTCATTGAAAAATATTGGGGTTCCAAAGTTAACTCTGACATTCCCGCTTTCAATTTTGACGAGCAACCTCCCATCACGGAGGTTAAAAGAATGGAGGCACTTGGTCAGGAATCTCCATTTATTCAAATGGCCTGGCGTTTGCCTGGTGCCAATACCGACACCCCTTATTTGCTAAGTCTTATTCAACATTTGTTTTATAATCAGCAGGCGGGATTGCTAGATTTAAATATAAATCAGCAACAACTTGCCTTGGAATCTGAGGCATGGACCTGGTTTCACGAAGATTATTCTGCGTTCGGTTTTTATGGAAAACCACGGGAAGGTCAGACGCTGGAGGAGGTTGAAGCCCTTTTATTAAACCAACTAGATATTTTACTGAAAGGAAATTTCCCAGATTGGTTGCCGGAAGCCGTTTGCAACGATTTCCGCCTGGGTGAGTTAAAATCTTTACAGTCAAACGAAGCCAGAACAAGCAGTATTACCCAAGCTTTTATTTTGGGTATTCCCTGGAAAAAATTTGCAACCAGGGTCAGCGATATGGTACATTTTAGTAAGAAAGATATCATCGATTTTGCTAAAAAATACATTCACCGAGATAATTATGTGGTCGTTTATAAGCGAAAAGGCGATGATCCTTCTGTTATAAAAGTCGAGAAACCTCCCATCACGGCGGTTGACATAAACAGAGACGGTTCCTCTGATTTTGCCAATGAATTTCTATCTACTGAGTCTCCCAGATTGAAACCTGTTTTTGTTTCTTATCAGGAAAATATTAAGCAAGACGAGTTATTTCCCGGCATACCCATCCATTATGTAAAGAATCCGGATAATGATCTCTTTCGATTAGATTTTATTTATCCAATGGGAAAAATGCACGACCCGCTTCTTCCCATCCTTTTTAAATATCTACCCTATCTTGGGACTAAAGATATGCAACCCTCTGAAATACAACAGGCATTTTTCAGACTTGGCATTTCTTTTGAAGTGAGTATGGAGGAAGAACGTTGTTATATCTCCCTTTCAGGCTTAGAAAAATCAATGGAGGAGGCGATTATTTTATTAGAAAAAATAATAAATGGTGCCGTTCCAAATGCAGATAAACTTAAAAATGTTGCTTCCGACATACTTATCAAACGGGAAAATGCGCTCAGGGACAGAGCTTATATGTTAAGAAATGCACTGGGTTCCTATGCCCGTTATGGTGTAGAATCTCCTTTTAATTTTCGATTAAATAAGGAGCAACTTCTTCAATTGGACCCTGAAAATATTGTTCAGAGAATTCATGAATTAAACCAATACGAACACTCTGTTTATTACTTTGGCAGCAACGATATCGATAAGGTTATCCCCATTTTAAGAAAGCATCATATCGTGCCGTCGGAAAGAAAAGCTGCACCTCACAGCAAATTGTTTTTACAAGTCCCAAATACAGCAAATCAGGTCCTTTTTTACAATTTCCCCATTGTCCAAACCGATTTAATGTGGATCTCCAAAGGAACCCCTGACTTTAATCTGGAGGAACATTTCATGAAAGAATGGTATAATGAATATTTCGGATATGGCCTGTCTAGTATCGTTTTCCAGGAAATCAGGGAGTCAAAAGCGCTGGCTTATTCAACGTATGCCTTCTATACTTCTCCAAGAAAAAGAAAAGAAGCTCATTATTTGCAAGCATATATTGGTACTCAGCCCGATAAATTAGCTGATGCGATACCTTGTCTCAATAGTTTATTGGAAGAAATGCCTATTGTCCCGGCTCAAATGGAAAATGCCAGAATATCTATCTTAAAAAGACTGGAAAGTGAACGAATGACGCCGGGCGGAATTTATTGGAATTACAGAAAAATACAGGATTTGGGGCATTCTCAAGACCTAAGAAAACCTCTTTACGAGCGATTAAATGACGCCACCGGCAATGATTTATCGTCCTTTCAACAGCAGTACGTAAAAAATAGGAATTATACCCTTTTAGTTATGGGAAATAAGGAAAATATTGACTTTTCTTTACTGGAACAATATGGACCTATTACTATGTTGACAGAAGAAATGGTGTTTTCCGAAAAAGCGGTATAAGCCCCATGTCAGTTCTTTCTGATACATGGGATTATTTTCTTCATCCCCCCATTTCAGCCATTTCTCCCCTACCTAACGAGGAATGGCTGAAAAAGGGTGTGACTGTTCTTTTAAAAAGAGATGATTTACTCTTTGTGCCTTCCCATCCGGAAATAGCGGGAAATAAGTGGAGGAAAATGTGGGGTACTTTCGCTCAATTCGATAGGGAAAGTAACTGGCCGTTAATTACTCAAGGTGGCGCTCATTCCAACCATTTGGTTGCTTTAGCCGCCGCTGGTGATTTTCTAGGTGTAAATACAGTGGGAATTGTTCGGGGGGAAAATAACATAGACCTGAGTCCCACGCTTCAGAAAGCTGTAAATTATGGCATGGAACTCCATTTTATTTCCAGAAATGAATACAAAGAGTTAGCTTCCGATTGTTTACCCCCTTTTTTATTGGACAAATATCCTCATTTTCATTTTATCCCTGAAGGGGGAAGCAATGAAGCTTCTACCCTGGGAATGGGGCATTTAATAAATGAACTGAATGACCATTTCTCTCGGGAAGAACTGAAAAGTGGAAAAATTATAGCTGCTGTTCCCGTTGGAACGGGTGGCACAATGAAAGGCCTTCATGCTCATAATGATCACGGTATCCCCTTACTTGGTATTTACGTATTAAAAGGTTTTTCAGAAAACACCCTGGGGCAAGGGGTTGATTTGCATTTCGATTTCCATCTGGGTGGTTATGCAAAGTATCATGCGGGACTGGTCGCATTTATGCATGATTTTTACCTGCGTTATCACATCGTTTTAGATCCTGTTTATTCAGGAAAGTTATTGTATGCTTTAAACGAACTCATCAAGAGAGATTACTTTGAACAAGGCACGACCCTTATAGCTATTCATACGGGTGGACTTCAAGGTATTGAAGCATTTAATAGAAGATACCAAACTACTTTACCATTACCTATAAACCTGTCATCCCCACTCTGATACCGTCTTGATATTTAACGATAAAAGCTTTTGAAAATCCATTTTTAATACAAGCAGCTTTAACATTTTTAGCTTCCGATACATCAGAAAATGGGCCAATCAAGACTCTAAACAGCTTTTTTTCAACTAAAAACTCAGTGTGAACCCTTCCTGCGGTGGATAGCGGATTATATTTTCCCATTTGCACCTTATCTGTAGCTTCGAGCTGAATCTTATAACTTAATCCGGGGAATCGGGGAGAATCTGTTTCATATTCCCCATTGTCATACGGAGAAATACCCTTCGCCCTATAAACTTCCGGTGCAGCTGGGGTTGGAATCACCGATTGTTTAGTGATTGCCACCTCCTCAATTATTTCCATCACCCTTTTTTCACTCACTGGCGGAATTACTTCTTTTTTTACTTCAGGTTTTAACCTAAATGATAATTTTATTGGATCATTTGAAGGTTCAGCCATTTTAAATGGTTGCTCTTCCTGGTAAAATCCAGGGGCCTGAATGCGTATTACATAATCACTGGAAGGTAAAACATCCAGCGAAATTTTAGAAACATAAACATAATCTCGGGAAAATTGGGGTGAGTTATTTTCTTTTATATCCTCGAACAACTTAAGAGAAAAGCCAGGAATCATTTTCCCTTCCAAGTCTGTAACCTCCACCGTAAGTTTTAATATAGTAGCTTTAACACTGAAATTATAAATATCATTATCGGTCGTTACCCCTTTTTCACTTTCAAAAATCCTATTTGACGTCAACCAACCTGATTTTCCGTCTGCTAACAAAGAAAAATGAAGATCATCGGCTGGTGAATTATAAGGAAGACCTATATTTTTCACCTCTCCCCAGGAAGACATAGTACCTATGGACGAAAATATATCCAGACCGCCTAAAGAAGGAAAGCCATTGGATGAGAAATACAAAGTGGTGTTTTTAGTATGATAATATGGAGAAAGTTCGTCGTTTTGGGTATTAATAGACGGTCCGGCATTTACAGGAGGCATAAAGGAAGCGTCATCTGATGAGGCGTCACGGGAAACAAACCAAATGTCCATGCCGCCTCTACCCTCCGGTCTATCGGAAGCAAAATACAGAATTTCCCGTCCATTTTTAGTTACTACATTAGGATGAGTCGCCGTAAAACCCTTCATATTTATTTCATCAGATAAACGTACAGGTTGTGACCAGGATGCACCCACCTTTTTCATTCTGTAAATCTCGCATCTAGTCAAACGATGATTATATAAACCATCATTGGAACAGATGGTAAAATAAAATCGCGTACCATCGGCATTAAAACTACCCGTGGAGACCTGGCCATTTGGAATAAGTGGAAATGAGGATGGGATAACTCCCTTTTCCCATATTTTGTCTTGTTTAGCAGAAGCCAGAATAGTTGATTTTCCGTTGGCTGTGGAGGCATAAAAAAGATAATTTTCCTCTGTTTGGGAAACGGCAAATTCATCTTTACCCGTATTTAGCTCCCTGGGTCTGGATAACTCTATGTCGTCTGCCGCAGTTTCAGCTAGCTTCATTCCGAGAGAACACCCCTCTAATTCAATGGTTACCATTTCTTCCCAGAGAGGTTTCTCTTTACCTTCATATAGTTTCAAAAACATTTGGAAAGCTTTACTGGCTGCATCATACTGCCCGTCCTGCTTTAAACATTTGGCATATTTATATATGAGATTATCATATTTTTTAAAATCATTTTTAATTTTTAGATAGAAAGTGGCAGCGCTTCGATAATCAAGTTGTTGATAATAATTTTCAGCGGCCTGAAAAGCATAATCCGTTTTTTCCTTTTCATTATAAAGTTTCACCCAAATTCCGGCAGCCTGGCCATAATCACCTGTCTGATGAAACCTGTTAGCCAGGTCTTCCATTTCCTTAACGGACTGCGCAAAACCCCATACAGGTAGGTAAAGTAAGAAACAAATCTTAAAATAACTTTTCAACACTTTGTATTTCACCATTATAAAATTCATGATTTTAGAGAGGTAAGGAACTCACCAATTGATCAATTACGGTTGGATAATAAGCGTGCTCCAAAACCTGGACTTTTCTAGCAATATCTTCAGGTTGGTCAGAGGACAAAATCTCACATCTCTCTTGAAAAACGATAGAACCCTCATCATATTTTTCATTCACATAATGAATGGTAATTCCGGAATGAGTTTCCTTCGCTAAATGCACAGCTTCATGGACAAAATGACCATACATTCCCTTACCTCCATATTTGGGAAGCAAGGCGGGATGAATATTAATAATTCTATCAGGATAATGTTGAATTAAATAGGGAGGAATCAACCAAAGGAAACCAGCGAGCACTATAAAATCGATGTTACGCTTATCGAGTTCAACGAGAAGGTCTGTTGTGGCGTAAAATGAATCCCTGGTAACAATAAAAGTATCAATGGATGCTACCTTTGCAATATTTAACACCCCTGCCTCTTGTTTATTTGAGACAATGAGACGGACTGCAATATCCATTCTATCAGAAAAATGTTCCAATATTTTTTGAGCATTCGACCCTGCGCCGGAGGCAAGAATAGCTATATTTTTCACTGACTTTGACATAAATTCGGTAACAAATGGCTGCAAATATAAGCTATTTAAAAAGTCAAAATACCAAATCGAAAATTTTTACCTTTTTCGCCGTAAATTATTTTTTTGTCCTTACCAAAGGATGACGTAAGCCCCGGTTGAAAAAGCACACCTTGTTCTTCATTAATAGCAATGGGAAAGCTTTCTGACTTTCCATTTTCATCGATATGGGTAATAGCAATAACCGATTGTAAGCCTTTAAAGGTCCTGGTTTTATTGTTTTTACTAAAATTTTTTCCATTATCATTATAAATAAGATAATTATCCTCAGCGGTTGGAATGGCAGAAATAGAGGAATACTTCCCTTTATCGTTGAGTGTACGCTGTTTTTTAGGAATTTTTTTTACCCAACTAACCTGCCCTTCGGAAGATAAATTGATGAGCAATAAGTCATTGAAATTATAATTTATCTGATTGGCACTGTAGCCTTCTTTAAATGAAATATAATTCTCTTGTAAAATGACTTGCTCCGCAATTAGCAATCCCCCGCCCCCTGGTTCAGGGAGAAAACTCCTGATGTAATAATGCAAGAACTCCCCCTTATTCTGGGAAAGCTCATTCCATTCAAATTGCTGACCGACACGTACCCTGCCCATATCGTACGCTTTGGCAAAAGCATGCAATTTACCCCCCGAAGCTGTCTGTTTATAAGGATCAATAGTGGTTAGGAAGACCCCTCCGGCGGCCGCTTCCTTATTTTCGCTATAAAAACCTATGCCAACCAATTTACCTTCATCGTTCAGATTAACCTGAAAATCGGTTACAATTTTACGTCTTAACCCAATTTGAAACTCCGTTTGAATTTTCCCATAACCAGTAAAAGAAAGGATAATAAATTGAAAATTTGGTTTCCCCTTATCCACTGTGCGTTCATAAGCAAATTGTGTATAACCGGTAATAAACACATCTCCTTCTGAAGAGAGGAGTACTTTTTCCGGATAATATTCGGCATAAACATAAGGCAACTGGGTATCTTCATCCCAGCAAACCTCCATATTCTGGTCTAAAACAATGAGACGTAGTCGCACTCTCTGCTGCCAACCCTTTCTTTCTCTCAATAAAATAAGTAATCTTCCCTGTGTCGCGTCCACCTCCACATTTTGCCAATATTGATCCTTTTCCTTTTTAACATAGAGTATTTCAGATCCTGGTGCCAGTGATTCCTCATTTACAGCGATTAATCTGATATATTCTTTACCTTCAACGAGGGCCACTTTTCCACCTTTCCATGAAAAAAATTTTCTAAAAGCCTCGCCAGGATTCATTTTCAACTTTCTGTACAAACTCAATGAACCGTCTTCATTATATTTTTCAAGATACATTTCATCTCCTTTCCTGGCATATTTGCCATACCTCCAGGCATAAAAATGATCGTCGTCAGCAATTATACCTGCCATTTTAGCTTCAATAGGTTGTTGAAGAAGAGGACCCCATTCTAAAGTAGGTAAATCAAAATTTTGTGCTGACAGCAGGGTGAAATTCAATAAAATCCACAACGATAAGATATATTTCATAGTAGAATTTCGAGTAGAATAGCAAATTAGCCCAAATTGTTTTAAAATTAAAGTTTATATCATTCCAAAAAATATTATTTAATAAAAATAGTCTTCTCGGAACGTTTCCATTTGCCTCTGACATACTTATAAAAATCAGATGAAAATGAAAACAGAAAAAATCAGTATTGAAATTGAGATGCTTGAATCATTTAGCAAACAAGGTGAAAGTTATACGAATGATTCAGGAAGTTTTGGATGGAGAAATCCAATCAGGCAAGATACAGGGCCTATTTTAGTTGATATAACTTCAAAAACATCGCCTAAAAGAGTGCTTGAAATTGGTACCGCACATGGTCTTTCGACCCTTTACCTCGTTTGTGGTTTAAAACAAGAGTTGAACCCGGTTATCGATACTATTGAATTTGATGGACAAGTAGCCGAATCCACCCAACAAAGAATGTCTCAATTAGACGTTCCTGTAAAGGTTCATCATGGGGAAGCGATGGAGGTAATTGATCAACTCACTGGTTATTATGATCTTGTATTCTTTGATGCACAGAAGAATCATTACTTAAAGCAATTGAACTCTCTTCTTTCCAAAGGATTAATTGGAAAAGGTAGCATTATTCTCGCTGATAATGTGATTGACAGACAAACAGAATGTCAACCCTTTCTCGATTGGTTCACTGAAAATGATATACGTCACGAAATCATTCCCACAGAATGTGGCCTTTTATTTGGTCAACTTTAAAAAAATAAGACATGTCTAATCATCCCATTCCCCATAAACTGAAAACTTTTGGACCCTCCAAAAAATTAAATGATACAGGGTTTTTACACATTGAAGGCGATCAAAAAATATATCCCCCCTTTTTCGATTTGAATGCAATAGAACAACTTCGTGAAAATTGGGAAACACAAGCGAACGATATTTTTATATGTACGCATCAAAAAGTAGGCACCCATCTTACAAAACAGTTTGTAAGTGAAATACTTCGCGCCGTTTATTCCTATCCTGAAAATAACCCAATGGCCAGTGGTGATATTGGACATGCCACTATTCCCTGGCCTGAGGTGATGGTATCCCAACACGGCTATGCCCATTTTCAGGATTTTTTAGTAAAAACAGCAGATTCACCAAGGGTTTGGTACCTTCATTGTGAAAATGATGATTTGCCAATGAAAAAAATACATCCGGAATCCAAATTCATTTATGTGCATAGAAATCCCAAAGGTGCTGCTGTATCTCAATACTTCTTCTATAAATCCCATCCGCTCCTTGAGGTTAATCCAGATATGGAAATGGATGAATTTGTCACGCTATTTTTGGATGGAAATCTATATTTTGGAGATTATCACCAGCATGTAAAGAATTGGATAGATAGTCCCGATCTAAGAATAAACAGAGAACATTTTATTTCATTAACTTACGAGGAACTTGTAGATAATAAAGTAAGCGCAACCAGGAAATTATGTCGGTTATTAACGGGTAAAAATCTTCCTATGAAAAATATCAAGGAAATTATATTCGCTACAGATTTTCAAAATATGAAAAATAAGATTTCAGAAAAACCGGGTAGTTTTCATTTTAATGTGAACACATTTTTTCGCTCCGGGACAACGGAAGACTGGAAAACTAAGTTATCTTTTGAAAATATAGCGGCCATCGATAAAAAAACGGCTACAATTTGGGGAAATTTGTTTCAAAAAGTACTCATAACTGAAAAAGTTCACCCCTTCAAACAAGCTGTTTAATATGGAAAATGCATTCATTTCTGATATATCTGAAATTTTTCAACGTGATTTAGAAGCGGTAATTAATGAGGTGAATCAGATTTCCGAAGAAAATCTTTGGAAATCTCATCCGGGAATTATCAATTCCACAGGCACCATTGCTTACCATCTTTGTGGAAATCTGCGATATTTCATTGGCGAAGTTTTAGGTAAGGATGGCTATGTAAGGGATAAAATAAAGGAGTTTGAACCCCAATATTTTTCTAAGGAAAATTTAATACAAGAGATAAGAGACACACAGCTTTCTATAAGAAATGCCCTCATGAAAATATCTCCGGAACAATTATTGGATCCCATGCCCGATACGCCATCACAACACAAAGGAAGGAGTATTCAGTTTTTTTTAATTCAATTGAGTTGCCATTTATCACGTCACACTGGACAACTGAACTACCTTAGGAGGATATTAGAAAACAAATAATATAATTAGACATATTCTTTAAAAATGTATGCATTTCATGTATATTGGGCTTCATATTTTTTTTAAAATCTCCCTAAAAATCTACCCAATGGAAATGTTTCAGATGATTATGTCTCAGCTACAGAATGGTGGTATTACCGAAATAGCTGAAAAATTAGGTGTTTCACCAGTTCAAGCTGAGAAGGCTGTCGGTGGCGCTCTCCCCAGTTTGATGTCAGAATTAGCCACAAAGTCTTCCTCGGCAACCAGTAAAAACGACCTGGGATTTTTATCCCTCTTAGATCAAAACAAAGATGGTTCCGTCATGGATGATATCATGGCTTTAGTTGCCAAAGGAGGTCCTAACAGTGGTGATGTAACCGGATTGGTTTCCAGTATTTTAGGTGGAAAATCGGACAAGGTCGTTAATGAGTTGAGTAAATCGTCAGGAATAAATCCGGCACAAGCCGGAGGTCTACTTAGTATGATTGCTCCATTAATAATGCAAACCCTTTCAAAGTCTAAAACAGAAGGCGGACTGGACTTAGCGGGTGTTAGTACCTTATTGAACACCCAAAAGGGGAAAGCCCAGGAAAAGGCTAAAGAGTCCGGAATGGGTGGTTTACTGGATATGCTCGATGCCGATAAAGACGGCTCCATTATGGATGATGCCATGGGATTACTTGGCAAATTCATGAAGTAATACTGTTTAAAGAGTAACGCATCATCTTACCGAGATAATATAATCATAATCAATCACCCTGAAGAGGGTGATACATCTACTACTATGGGAGTATATTACATATTACAGTTATTCGCAATATATCTTTTGGGCCTGAATGCAACGAAACCTGCTAACCATAATACGGTCGGAGATGACGAAAAATACAGGCCAAAGTATCATTTTACCCCCGATTCAATGTGGATGAATGATCCAAATGGAATGGTCTATTACAAAGGTGAATATCATCTGTTCTACCAATACTACCCAAAGGCCAATGTCTGGGGTCCCATGCACTGGGGACACGCAATTAGTAAAGATATGATTACCTGGGAACATTTGCCCATTGCCCTGTTTCCTGATGCCCATGGATATATTTTTTCTGGAAGTGCCGTCATCGATTGGCAGAATACAAGCGGGTTTGGAAGCATAGATAATCCGCCAATGGTTGCTATTTTTACTTACCATAACCCTGAAAAGGAAAAATCAGGTGCCATTGATTTTCAAACTCAAGGTATTGCCTATTCTCTCGACAATGGTAGAACCTGGGAAAAATATAAACAAAATCCGGTGATTTCTAATCCAGGTTTTAAAGATTTTAGAGATCCTAAAGTTATTTGGCATGATGCAACTAAACAATGGATTATGGTTCTAGCCGTGAAGGATAAAACGATGTTTTATTCCTCCAAAGATTTGAAAACATGGGATTTTGAATCTGAATATGGCCTTAAAGGTGATAAAAGGCTTTGGGAATGCCCCGATCTTTTTCCCTTAAAAGTAGAGGGGTCAAATGAAATAAAATGGGTTTTGGTTGTTAGTATGCAATCTGGTGCACCCAACGGTGGAACGGGAACAAGTTATTTTATAGGAGATTTCGACGGACATCGTTTTGTGAACAGTCAACCTGAAAATAAACAATACTGGCTGGATGCCGGAACCGATAATTATGCCATGGTTTCCTGGTCCGATATTCCCGCTCAAGACGGCAGAAAACTGATGCTCGGTTGGATGAGTAATTGGCAATATGCACAACAGGTTCCTACCTATCGCTGGAGAAGTGCTATGACTTTACCCAGAGAAGTTACTTTAGTAAACATTGCTGAGAAGGAATGGAAATTAAAAAGTGAAATAGTTCGAGAATTTGAATCGTATAAGGAGAATAAAACAGCCATTTCTAAAAATAATATAGTGGATGACCATCTTTTAATTCACCAAAAAAATCCTCTTGTTTGTGAATTAAATGTCAGTTTTAACCGCAAACCGCTTCAAGGTGAATTCACTATATTAATATCCAGTCCTGAAAAAGATACCCTAAAAATTGGATTTGACCCTGTGTCAAACCGCTATTTTATCGATAGGGTAAAAGCTGGAATTTCCGATTTTAATAATGCTTTTCCTGCCAAACATTTTTCCCCCTGTTTGTCCCTAAATAATAGCTTAAGCATGAAAATAATAATGGACAAATCAAGTGTCGAACTTTTTGCAGATGATGGACTTACCGCAATGACTGACATCTTTTTCCCTATGGCCGATATGAATATAATAGAGATTCATGCCGCTGGTTTGAGCAAAATATTAACAAATACCGTAGTTTACACGCTAAAGTAAATACTCAACCAGGAATAAATGTCTGATTTCAATTATGTCCCTTCCCTTTATTGGGTTTTTACCCAGTTATGTAATGACCGCTGCGATCACTGTTACAATAACTCAGGTCCTTCCGGAGAAAGGATGAGCCTAGAGGATTGCCTCAGGATTGTTCACAATTTGCCCGACAAAATAGACCGATTGATACTATCAGGTGGTGAACCTCTGTCTGAAAAAAAGATTTTATATGAAATATTGAGTGCGCTTCAGACCAAATACGGGAGCGCTACGAGAATAATGCTTCAAACCAATGGAGATTTGCTGAATGAAAAAATACTGGACAAATTACTTGATCTTGGGGTCACACGCATTGACATTGCCAGCATAGATCGTTTTCATACCCATAAAGAAAACCATTTGTCCAGATTAAAAGCCTTATTTTCCAGTCGAAAAATCTATTGTGACAATGATGCTGAAACCTCCTATCTTTTAGATAACACCAAGGTGAGCTGGGCCTATTGGGGATCGACGGAAGACCTATGGTTGGGTGGAAATTGGGCGAGAGGCAGGGCATTAAAAACAGATGTGTGGACGAAAGATCCGAACCATAATTTCTGTTCTATTCATTCAGGTGCGAGAAATTTTCTAGGTGGCCATACCGATATTTCTCAGGAAATTAGTATTCAGCTATGGAAAATTAACCCATGTTGTCCCGGAACCAAATACCCTATGGGCGATGCAAGAACTCAAAAAGTATCAGAAATATTAGAAAAAGTGAGCACTCATCCGGTATTTATGGCTTTAAATGATGGGCAACCTCAAAAAATGGGGGAACATCTGGGTATATCTTTTGAAGAGGCTAAAAGACAAACCGAGGCATTGAAGAATATATGCCTTTATTGTGACCAGTTTTTCAGTAAACACATGACGTCCTGGAATACTGAAACCTTTATTCCACTTCCTGTAATCTAATCGGTGTATGAATAAATCAAGACTTTATGTCACACATCTCTGCTAATATTGCATACTTTGTCTGTTTAACTCTTTTATAAGTTAATGCAGAAATATAGCATTCATTTTCCTGATTAAGATCACTCCTTTTAGAAGCACCGTAAAGCAAAATGAAAAAATATTGCTAATTTGATTTAATGTAACTTTGATTTTATTAAAATGTACGATTATTTTTTATTTTAATACAGGCAATAAATAAACAGGAAATGTCCCCCGAACAGTTTAAAGAACGCATTCTTTTTGAAGACAAGTTTCTACTTATTGTGGACAAACCGGCTGGAATAGCTGTAGAAAAAATTTCACCTCAAATCATTACTTTAGAGGACCTAGTGTATTATCACCTTTTATTAACTGTTAAAAAACCATTTGTAGGTATTGTTCATCGCTTGGACCGACCAACCAGCGGGATTATCCTTTTTGCTAAAAAACCCTCTGTTTTAAAAATAATGAATGCCCAGTTTGAAAAAAAGACCGTTCGAAAATACTATGTAGCCTTAGTGGACGGAGAGATTCCCAATCTTTCGGGGAGCCTTAAAGATTACCTTCATAAGGATTTTTTACAAAAAAAAGCTATAATATCAAGCCAAAAGAGCCAGAAAAACCAGGAAGTAAAGCTGAATTACAGTAAAATAGGCTTAATTGGACATCGAACGTTGTTAAATATCGAGTTAATGACGGGCAAATACCATCAGATCAGAGCACAACTAGCTTCGATAGGTTTCCCGATTGCGGGAGATGTACTCTATGGAGGAAAGCTTTGGAAGAGGGCGGGCGTAGGTCTTCACGCTTCAGAATTACATTTTAATCACCCGGAAACGAAGGAAAGGATAACTATAAAATCAGATTGGGATATTGATTCCATCCCAATCTGAAAGAACGTTTCAATGACAATTTTGGGGTTAAGCGCCCAACATAGACTGCAATTTCATTGCCACGCTCATATCTCCCTTTACTTTAATTTTACCGCTCATAATAGCCATCATAGGATTTAAAGAACCGCTACGAAGTTGCTCCATTGTTTCAATGCTGGTAACAATAGTACAATCGGCGTCACTATCAGCATTACTAATTTGCGGAGAAGTGCCATTTAGATCGATAAAAACGGCGCCTTCATTAAACTGAAATTTAATACTTTTCCCAATAGAAGGGAAATTACCTGACTGAGCTTCAAATTGAGCTGTAATGTCTTGTAAAGTCATAGTTATAGTCTTATTTATGATTGATTTGAACTTTATGCCGCTCCTCCAATATCTCTATGACATCGTGTAGGGAAGTATTTTTAGCTGACAGCAAAATGAGATAATGATACATCAAATCAGCTGCTTCATTTAAAAACAGATCTAAATTATCATCTTTGGCTTCGATGACTAATTCGACGGCTTCCTCCCCTACTTTTTGAGCAATTTTATTTATGCCTTTTGCAAAAAGAGAGGCGGTATAGGAACTTGACTGCCTCTCTGATTTTCTGTTATTAATAATACTTTCTAATGTTTTTAAAAAATCTGCCTTCTTATTTGGCAAAGAAAAACAGGTATCTTCACCCGTGTGACAAACTGGCCCTGTTGGTTCTACAAAAAAAAGCAGCGTGTCAGCGTCACAATCAAGATGCCAACTTTTTAGATGTAGAATATTGCCAGAGGACTCCCCTTTCATCCACAGTCTATTTTTAGACCGACTGAAGAAAGTTACTTTTGAGGTATTTAGCGTTACCTTGAAAGCTTCCTCATTAACATACCCCAACATGAGTACTACCCCAGTGTTTACGTCTTGAATAATAGCTGGGACAAGCTCATTTTTTGAAAAATCGGGTATTGCGTGAGACTTAGTTTGCATTATGAGTTATTAATATCTTACAGAAATTCCAGTACTTTTAAGCGCTTGCTTAAGTTCCGGAATGTTGACTTCATTGAAATGAAAAATAGAAGCAGCCAGACCCGCATCAGCTTTACCAACGGTAAAAACCTCTGAAAAATGATCGATATTTCCTGCACCGCCAGAGGCAATAATGGGAATACCAACTAAATCGGACATTTTAGCTAAGGCTTGACAGGCGAATCCATTTTTAGTACCATCATGATCCATTGAGGTGAACAATATCTCACCTGCCCCTCGATTTTCAGCTTCTTTTGCCCATTCGAAAAGAGGGATTTCAGTAGGCAGACGGCCACCGTTTAGAAAAACGAACCACTCTCCGTTTATTTGTTTGGCATCGATGGCAACGACAACAAATTGATTTCCAAAAGTGTCTGCCAATTGATTAATGAGATCTGGGTTTTTGACTGCGGCAGAGTTTATGGAAATTTTATCAGCCCCTGCTTCAAGTAAATAGGAGGCATCGTTCACAGAGGATATTCCACCACCGATAGTAAAAGGAATATTCAGATGTTGTGCAATATTCTTAGCCAGAGCGGCTAATGTTTTCCTTTTCTCGTGGGTTGCGGTGATATCTAAGAAAACAAGCTCATCGGCCCCTTCATCGCAATATCTTTTTCCAAGTTCCACCGGATCTCCGGCATCTTTAAGATCTACAAAATTTATACCCTTAACTGTTCTACCATCCTTAATATCTAAGCAAGGGATAATTCTTTTTGCCAACATAGTAACGTATTATAGTGTCAGGAGAATTTCCTTGATGAGTTTTGATAAGGTAACTCCTGATTTCTGAGCCATTTTTATTACCTCCTCTACGGTTGAAACTCCTATTTCATCTAAAGGATAGCATCTGTTTGTCGCAATGGAAAATACGAAAAGAGGTAAAGATAAATATTTTGCCATGATAACCTCTGACACGGTAGACATTCCCAGAACATCGGCCCCAATAATATGGGCAAATTTATATTCAGCAGGTGTTTCCATATTTGGACCTTGTAAACCCAGATAAACGCCCTCATGGAGTTTAATTCCTAATGTTGAAGCCAATGCCAGCACCTTTTTATTACCCTCATGGTCATAAGCATGTAACATATCAGGAAAACGAGGGCCAAGCCTTTCATCATTTATTCCCCGGAGTGGATTATCGGGGGTAAGATTAATATGATCACGGACAAGCACAAGATCACCTGCATAAATGGAGGGATTCACGGAACCGGCAGCATTGCTTAAAAATAATCTCTGAATGCCCAATTTTTTCAATACAATGAGAGGAAAGGTAACTTCCGCTGCAGAATATCCTTCGTAATAATGGAATCTGCCAGCCATAGCCACTACTTTTCTACCCGCCAGAAAACCAAATATGAGCTTGCTTTTATGACTTTCGACCGTTGAAATGGAAAAATGTGGAATTTCAGCATAATCAAACTGGTGTACCACTTCTATTTCATCGGAAAGATTCCCAAGACCCGTTCCCAGAATTAGCCCAAATTCAGGATCAAAATCTGTTTTAGACCGAATATAGGCTATAGATTCTTCTGCATTGTCAAACCTCATTGAATGTCATTTATTGGTGTATTTTAATCAACCAGCATTTCTTCTCTATTCAAAATTTGTTGTTCCATATTTTCAGGTAGCCTACGGTATTCATACTGCTGGTTTCTCAATTGAGGTTCAAAACCCGCCTCAATAATGGCTTCCTGAATACCATTGGCGGTAAAACGAAAACGGGCACCTGCGGCGGAAACGACATTTTCTTCAATCATTATAGAACCGAAATCATCGGCACCAGAATGCAAACAAACCTGAGCCACCGTTTTCCCTACGGTTAACCAGGAGGCCTGAATATGCTGAACATTTGGCAACATTATTCTACTTAAAGCAATCATTCGAATGTATTCATCGCCGGTACAGGCATTTCTAGCCCGTTTTAATTTCTTTAAAATAGTATCTTCATCTTGAAAAGGCCAGGGAATAAAAGCAATAAAACCTTTGGCATGTGCGGGTTTTTCACTTTGAACCTGTCGTATTTTGGCCAAATGTTCCATTCGCTCCAAATTGGTTTCAATATGACCAAACATGAGCGTTGCGGAGGTAGTCAAATCAATTTTGTGCGCTGCCCTCATGACATCTAACCATTCATCGGCTCCACATTTACCTTTAGAAATCAACCTTCTGACCCTATCATCTAGTATTTCCGCTCCAGCACCCGGCAGTGAATCTAACCCGGCTTCCTTTAATGCTTTCAACACCTCAATGTGAGTTGAGCCCTCCAATTTAGTAATGTGCGCAATTTCTGGTGGCCCTAAAGCATGTAATTTAAGAAGAGGATACCGTTTTTTCAGTTCCCTAAAAAGGTCAACATAATAACTCAATCCTAAATCAGGATGATGTCCACCTTGGAGTAATAATTGTTCTCCGCCCAACCTGAAGGTCTCCTCTATTTTAACTGCATACTCCTCGAGTGAAGTAATATAGGCTTCTTCGTGACCAGGTCGTCTGTAGAAATTACAAAATTTACAATTAGCCACACACACATTCGTTGTGTTTGAATTTCTATCTATAATCCAGGTTACTTTCTTTTCAGGATTGAGTTTAAAACGAATCATATTCCCAACCTCCATTAGTTCTGCGGTGGGAACATTCTCAAAAAGAAAAACACCTTCTTCAGGAGATAAAAATTCACCTTTTAAGGCTTTATGTAAAAGTGTGTCTTTGTTCATTTCCAATTTCCGTTTAAAATCATATCATTTTAGAAAACAAAGATAGTTATATGTAAGTTCAAAAAAGAAAATGATGCGGGGCTAATTATAATCAATATGAGACTTATCATTTCAAAAAATATGATTTTTATTAAAAAAACAAAATAATTCATTATCTTTGCCGAGTAAAAATGGGAAAAAGTAAGTGAGAGGGAAATAACCCTCTTTTTTATTTTAATCCAATTTAATATTTATGGACGAAATCAAGGAAAAACTAAGCTATTTATTGGCAGAAAAATTTCAGGAACCTGAAATAAGTCATTGCTTTTTATTGGATATCAGCATTTCTGTCAGGCAAAAAGTCGAAGTATTTATAGACAGTGATACAGGCGTTGACTTTGATGTATGTCGAACGGTCAGCCGGTTTCTGGAAGGAATTTTAGACGAAAACAAATGGTTAGGAGAAACCTACACACTGGAAGTTTCATCACCAGGTGTTAGTCGTCCCTTGAGTCTGCCCAGACAATATAAAAAACATTTGGGTAGAAAATTAGTTATAACCCTTGATGATGATAGTCAGGTTACTGGTATTATGAAAGAAGCTGATGATGAAGGTGTTTTAATTGTTTGGGAAGAAAAAATTTTAGAGGGGAAGAAAAAAGTAAATACCCCATTTGAGAAAAGGTGTTCTTTTAACACTATCAAAAACGCACTCGTTAAGGTTTCATTTTAAAAGGATAAAATTATGCTGAACCTTGTAGAAACATTTTCAGAATTTAAGGATGGTAAAAACATTGACCGTCCTACTATGGTAAGGGTTTTGGAGGATGTATTCCGTACCCTAATCAAAAAGAAGTTTGGCTCTGACGAAAATTTCGATGTCATTGTTAATACACAAAAAGGCGATCTAGAATTATGGCGGGTAAGAGAAATAGTACCCGATGGAGAAGTGGCAGATGAAAAAAGCCAAATTTCTATATCTGAAGCTATTTCTATCGATGCTGATTACGAGGTGGGGGAAGAATGCTACGAGCAGTTGCAACTTGAGGATTTCGGAAGAAGGTCTATTATGGCTGCCCGTCAAACCCTCATTTCAAGAATTATGGATCTTGAGAAAGAAGAAGTATTCAAAAAATACAATGATAGATTAGGTGAAATAGTTACAGCTGAAGTACATCAAATACTAAAAAAAGAAATTTTAATTGTTGATGATGCCACAGGAAACGAGCTTATTTTACCAAAAACTGAGATGATAAAAGGTGACTACTATCGCAAAGGAGATTTAGTGAAGGCCGTTATCAAATCAGTAGAAATGAGGAACAATAACCCAACCGTTATTGCTTCAAGGACAGATTCTTTATTTTTAGAGAAACTATTGGAGCAGGAAGTACCAGAAATAGAAGATGGTCTGATTTCTATTCGTAAAATCGTCAGGATGCCAGGCGAGCGTGCGAAAGTGGCCGTGGAATCTTTTGATGATAGAATTGATCCTGTAGGTGCTTGCGTCGGAATGAAGGGATCAAGAATACATGGTATTGTTAGAGAATTAAATAACGAGAATATTGATATTGTAAATTATACAAATAATTTACAACTATATATCCAGCGCGCTCTTACACCAGCTAAAGTTACCTCCATCAATGTAAATCAAGAAAAAAAGCGCGTAAAAGTGTTTTTAGAACCGGAACAGGTTTCATTGGCCATTGGAAAAGGGGGAACAAATATTAAATTAGCAGGTTTACTTACTGGATTTGAGATTGATGTATTTAGAAATAATGAGGAATTTGAAATCGACGATGTTGATTTAGAAGAATTCTCAGACGAAATAGAAGGATGGGTTATTGATGCCCTTAAAGGCATTGGCTGTGACACCGCAAGAAGCGTGTTAACCCTAAGCAAAGAAGAACTAATTCGCCGCACAGACCTTGAAACTGAAACAATTGAAGAAGTTTTATCTGTTCTTGCGGCGGAATTTGAGGAATGATGAAATTCCTATTATAATTTAACGAAACTCTTTTGTAGTTTTGCACTGCAAATTAGTATTAAATCGAATGCCGTTGAAACTTATTCAGATAGTAAAGGAACTAAACGTGGGCTTGTCCACACTCGTTGAGCATCTTGCCAAAAAAGGATACGAGGTGGAAAATAAACCCACCGCTAAAATAACAGACCAGATGTATTCTGAGCTGTTAAAAGAGTTCCAGAAATCAGGAGATATTAAACAACAGGCAAAATCAGTCAGTTTTGGTGCGGGAAAGACCGGAAAGGAAGAGCTTGATGTTGCTGCAACAGAAACTCCAAAAGAGATTGTAGCGCCTGTTGTGGAGGAAAAGTCAGGGAGACCCGAAGGCGCTATTCAGTTGCAACGCCCTACCGTTATCGGTAAAATAGATCTTTCCAGCCGTTTACAACAAAGAACTAAAGAAAAAGAAAAATCTGAAGTCGTTGTACCAGCGGCCACAAAAACGCCTGCAAAACCCAGTGAGGCGCCTGTGAATCCACCAGCTTCTGCCATACCTGAAGCAAAAATTCAAGCTGAAGTACCTAAAGTGGTACAAAAGCCTTCTGTTGAGAAAGAAAAAAAATCAACGCCAGCATCAAACACCGTAGTTAGTTCTTTACTAAATACGCCTGCTAAACCTGAAGTGCAAGCCATCAAAGTTACGCCTCCAGTTGTTACTGAGGACGGAAATATGATGAGAGCGGAAACTCCTGAATTAAGGGGTTTAAAGATTTTAGGCAAAATTGATACCAATTCCTTCGATAGAAACAGGGGAAGAAGTAAGCCAGCAACTCCACCACCCGCGGCAGCAAAACCTGCCGTTCCAGGTGGCACTCCTCCCGCTGCAGGCGCTAAACCACTGACTCCAGGCAGCCCTGAGTCAGAAGAAGCAAGAAGAAAACGCAAACGCAAACGTAAGAAAGTAGCTGGAGAAGGTACTCCTAACACCCAAAATACAGGACAAAGTCAAGGTAACAACCAGGGTTCATCCGCTAATCAGGGTCAGGGCCAAGGTCAAGGTACCAATAACAACCAACAAAACAATAGTAATAACAATAATCCACAAAACAGACCTAATACAGGTGGACAAGGTGGACAGAATTATCAAGGTCAGGGAGGTGCTCAACAAAGACGTCCCTCACCAGGTAACAATAGCGCAGGTCCTAATAACAGGCCGCCGGCAAACAGACCAGCCACGGGAAGAGAAGAACCTAAAGAGGTATCTAAGAAAGAAATTGAGGATAAGATCAAAGCCACTATGGCTCGCCTTTCAGGAGGTGGAAAGAATAAACGCCAGAAGTTTCAGCGGGATAAGAGGGATCGTTTCAGAGAGAAACAAGAACAACTTGATCAAGACGAACTAACAGGAAAATTAGAGTTAACTGAATTCATTTCTGCTCAGGAATTGTCTAATCTTCTCGATGTTCCCATCTCAGAAGTTATTACCGTCTGTATGAATCTAGGCGTAATTGTCTCTATTAACCAACGTTTAGACGCTGAAATAATCGAACTCGTTGCAGGTGAATTTGGCAGAGAAGTTGAGTTTATTTCTGTAGAAGAACAAGCCGATGAGGAAGTAGTTGTTGTCGAAGATGATCCAGCCTTATTAATTCATCGCGCACCCATCGTTACTGTGATGGGTCACGTGGATCATGGAAAAACATCTCTCTTAGATTATATTAGAAATGCTAATGTTGTATCTGGAGAAGCAGGTGGAATCACCCAGCACATTGGTGCTTACGAAATGATCATCGGTGATAATAAAAAAATTACCTTCCTGGACACTCCAGGTCACGAGGCTTTCACAGCGATGCGTGCCCGTGGTGCTAAAGTAACAGATATTGCCATTATTATTATTGCTGCAGACGATAGCATAATGCCTCAAACAAAGGAAGCTATTTCTCATGCCCAGGCAGCCAACGTACCTATCATCTTCGCCATCAATAAGGTGGATAAAATAGGTGCTCAACCAGAAAAAATTAAACAAGAACTCGCTTCCATGAATCTTTTGGTAGAGGAATGGGGTGGAAAATACCAATCTCAGGATATTTCGGCCAAAACAGGCCTCGGTATCCCTGAAATATTGGAGAAAATATTATTGGAAGCGGAGATGCTTGAACTTAAAGCTAATCCTAACAGGTCTGCCGTTGGTACAGTTATCGAGGCTTCTCTCGACAAAGGTAGAGGTTATGTAACCAAGCTTTTGGTTCAATATGGTACATTAAGAGATAAAGACTCTCTTGTAGCTGGTGAATTTGCCGGAAAAGTTAAAGCGTTGTTGAACGAGCGGGGACAAAGAATTAAGTCTGCCGGACCATCAACTCCAGTATTAGTACTGGGATTAACGGGTGCACCTCAGGCAGGTGACCGATTCAAAGTAGTAGATTCCGATCAGGAAGCAAGGCAAATTGCGTCGAAAAGAGCACAGATTACCAGAGAGCAAACTACCAGGGCAACAAAACGTATTTCTCTTGATGAAATTGGTCGTCGTCTGGCCCTTGGTAACTTCAAAGAACTTAAACTTATCGTTAAAGGTGACGTGGATGGTTCAATAGAAGCATTAGCTGATTCTCTTATCAAGCTGTCTATTGAGAAGGTTCAGGTTAATGTAATACATAAAGCAGTGGGTGGTATCATCGAGTCTGATGTCCTTCTTGCCTCCGCTTCTGATGCCATCATTATTGGTTTCCAGGTTCGACCTTCCTCCGGTGCAAGAAAACTAGCCGAAAAAGAGGGCGTTGAAATTAAAACCTACTCTATTATTTATGAAGCCATTGAAGAAGTTAAAGCGGCCATCGAAGGTATGCTTGAACCTACCAAAGTGGAAACGGTCATAGGTATGGTGGAAATCAGAGAAATTTACAAGATTAGTAAAATTGGAACTATCGCTGGTTGCTACGTTCAAGAAGGTAAAATCAGCAGAAATAGTCATATCAGATTGGTACGGGATGGCATTATTGTATTCCCTACCAGAGAAAATACACACGGTGAAGTTTCATCTCTCAAACGTTTCAAAGATGACGTTAAAGAGGTCAGAAATGGCATGGAATGTGGTCTGTCCATAAAGAATTTCAATGAAATGAAAGTTGGGGACATTATTGAGGTGTACGAAATTACAGAGGTTAAACAACGATTGGATTAATATATAATCCTTTATATATGCTTTCGCGAATCAAGAAATATGCCGTGTTCTTTTCAGAATCCAGATTCTGGAACACGGTACAATCTTACGCAAAGAAAATAGGCGTGCAATCCCTTTATTCTTCTTTGCTCCTTTTTTATGCTTTTAAACGGAAAGAAACCCCAACATGGGCCAAGAACATAATCATTGGCGTGTTGGGGTATCTTATTGCTCCTATAGATTTAATCCCCGACCTAACTCCTTTCATTGGATATACAGACGATCTGGGCGTTTTAGGCGTAGGTCTCGTAGCCATTGCTTCTTATATCAATGATGCAGTGAAACTTCAAGCCAAATCTACATTAAAAGTGTGGTTTAGTAATTATGATCCAGCCGAGATCGAAAATATAGATTCAAAACTATAAAATAGATATTCTGTGGGTGTAAATCCCCTTTGGTCCCTGAAAAACTAAGGTATATTGACCCGCGTGTGTCTTTTTCCCCTCCCAACGGTACTCTTTTATTCCTTTCTCTAAGTTCACTTTAGAAATAGTTTGCCCCATCATATTTATCATGGTTATAGATTCCCATAGATGATCATCCTGGAAGTTTATTGAAAATACACCCTCACTGGGATTAGGAAATACCCTAATATTGCCTACCGGAAGGATAGGCACTGTATTCACAGTTTGGCTGAAATTCACGCAAAAATCTTCTACCTCTCCAAAAAATTCCACAGGAAAAACACAGGCTCCCGGTTCTTGCCGGTACTGCATAACTACACGCATTCGTGTGGAACCCAATGTAGCTGAAGCAGGAATGCTCAAAATAGAGGTAACTAATCCTTTTTTTGGTGAACCTGAATTAAATAATTCCTCCTCATTTGTAAAAGAACCGTCTTGATTAAGATCGATCCAAACGATAAAGAATTCATCGTAAGCAGTACTCAAATAACCGGGTTCTAAGGTTAAAGGATAGGAAGTGCCTGGTTTTAAAGTGGGACCATTTTTTCTCGTAAAATCACCATATCCGTCTTTACCTGATAAATGGACAAAGTCGCCTATTTTTACTTGTGCAATCCATTCATTTTCTGCACTAACAATTGTTATTCCCTTAGGAATACAATAATTTTTCTCCAGGCAATTTCCACAACCCGTCGTTTTAAACTTAAATGAGTTACTGAAGGGCAATTGATTTGAAGCACACAAACTTCTAATCTGAACATCATATTCCGAACAAGAAGATAATCCACCAATCGTTACACCATTTTGGGATACCTGCAAGGTTTGCCAGGCAGAAGAAAGAGAATCTTTTGATAATTTCCAGCGAACAAGGTAAGCGGACGCCGCAGTTACCTTTTCCCATCTTAATACAAATTCTGTATTTCCGACACTTACGGATTCCATATTGGCTGGATTTTTACAACAACCATCTGTTTTAAAAACAACCAACTGACCAGCAGGATTCTCCCCATTGAGACAAGTCCTGTTCAATGATATTTCATAATCATTACATGGTAATAATCCAGCAATAGATAAAGGGTTCTTATTATTTGGCAAAGATATCCAGGAGGTATCTCCTGTTTTTCTTAAAAATAAATTTATATTTTTGATACTATCATTTGAAATCCATGACAATTGAACCTCGGTTGTAGATACATTAGCCACCTCAATTTTAGCAATAGGAGGACATTTACCACAACTATCTATAAGAAACCGAATACTTTTCTCCATATTCAGCACGCCACCTGAACTCACCTTATTCACCAGACTATCCAAAACAGTTACACCGCCCAGCAAAGCCCTTCTTACTAACCTGGCAGCGGCTGCAGGATCATTTCGAGATAATACGGCTAAAGTTGGGCAGGGAGAAGCGTAAAGAAGCCCAATAGCTCCGGCAATTTGAGGAGAGACAAACGAATTACCACTTTGTCTGGCATAACCACCTTTATCGGCTGTAGTTAATAAATTAAAACCCAAAGAGGTAATATCTATGGACGTTTTACCGAAACCGTACCTCAACTCACCTTTATCGGAAATAGCCGTTGCAGAGATTATAAAATCACTTGGGCAAGTAGTTGGAATATCTCCTGAAACATCTACGTCTATACTTTGATTAATGGTTGCTGCGACGTTTAAAATACCCGCTTCACCGAGGGCATTATAAAAATTACACCATATAGGAAAATCCTCTGGTTTTCTTTTATCTATACCCCATGAGGTATTGGTTGCCACTACAAAAGCCCCCTTCTTACCTTTTGATTCATTATACAATTTCCTCATAACCAGAGGATAAGAATAAGCTTCTATGGCTCTGCTTTCTGACAGGACGTTAGCAATCTGGGAAGTTACCACCATCAGTTTAACCTTCCAGTTAATACCTGTTACACCCGTTTTATTATTTCCCGTTGCACCAATTAATCCGGCTACAGGCGTGCCATGAAAATTAATATAACTGACTTCATCCGATTTAAAGTCAACATTCCAACCCAGATAATCATCTATGTAACCGTTTCCGTCGTCATCTCTGTTATTATTTGGAATTTCCGCCTGATTTACCCAGAGATTATCTTTCAGATCGGGATGATTTATATCCACCCCATTATCAATAACGCAAATAACAATGGAATCACCGCTTGGGGTAACGCCGCCCTGCGTTACATTCCAGGCTTCGACAGCCTTTATGTCCAAACCAACCAAACCGCCGTTTTGTCCTTTATTTTGCAAATAATACTGCTGAGAAAACAAAGAATCGTTAGGAATAACGCTCCGTAATTTTATATAATGATTTCTCTGTACAAATCTAATGTTAGGCTGCTGTCTTAAAAAACGAAGTGCTTCATTTTCGGATACTAAAGAAGGGTTAATATTTAACTGATAAATATTAAGGGGTTCGGAAAGCATTTTAACCGCAGAAATACCCGTTGCTTTTTTTTCTAAAGCAAGCGAGTTAAACCATTGCGATGCTGATACCTCAGGATTGAACTGTACTAAAAACTCATTTGGCACGTAATCAGCCTCTTGAGCTCTTAGTTGGAAATGAGCAAAGAGACAGACAAATAGAACAATATTCAAACGTATAAACAACATCATTTTCTTTCATTCCGATCTAAACGGGTAAGGTTTAAACATCTCGACATAGTTAACAATGGTTTAATTTAAGAAATTATTCTATAGAAACTGCATTTCCAATAAATTATTCTGTTTTAAGCACGAAATTAGCCGTTCATAGAGGAAAGAAATTCATCATTTGATTTAGTTCCAACCATGTGTTTACGAAGAAAATCCATTGCTTCTTCCGGTTTCATATCTGCCAGGTGATTCCTCAGAATAAACATTCTCTGCAGCGTTTCCTTGTCTAACAACAAATCTTCCCGTCTGGTAGATGATTTTGTAAGATCGATAGAAGGGAACATCCGTTTATTTGCCAGACCTCTGTCTAATTGAAGTTCCATATTACCGGTACCTTTAAACTCTTCGAAGATAACGCCATCCATTTTTGAACCTGTGTCAATAAGGGCTGTCGCTAAAATAGTCAGAGAACCACCACCTTCGATATTTCTGGCTGCGCCGAAAAATTTCTTTGGTTTATGAAGCGCATTGGCCTCTACCCCACCCGAGAGAACTTTTCCGCTTGCGGGGGCGACAGTATTGTAGGCTCTTGCTAATCGAGTAATAGAATCGAGCATAATTACCACATCGTGACCACTTTCCACCAATCGCTTTGCTTTTTCTAAAACCAAATTAGCTACTCTAACATGATTATCAGCGGGTTCATCAAAAGTGGAAGCGATAACTTCAGCATTCACACTTCTTTTAAAATCGGTAACTTCTTCGGGGCGTTCATCTATAAGTAGAACTATAATGTAGCATTCAGGATTATTTTTAGAGATGGCATTTGCCAAATCCTTCAAAAGGAAAGTCTTACCTGTTTTTGGTTGGGCAACGATAAGTCCACGCTGACCTTTTCCGATAGGCGTAAACAAATCGATCATTCTATTGCCCATATCTTTTCCTGAGGATGAAGCGGTAAGCCTAAATTTCTCGGTAGGAAAAAGGGGTGTTAGATAATCAAAAGGAATTCTTTCTTTTATATTATCTGGATTGGCTCCATTTATTTTGGACACTTTTAATAATGCAAAATACTTTTCTCCCTCTTTAGGTGGTCTTAAAGTCCCTTTGATTGTATCGCCTGTTCTCAGACCAAACAATTTAATTTGAGAAGGAGAAACATAAACATCATCGGGTGAGGATAAATAATTATAATCTGACGAGCGTAAGAAACCATAACCATCTGGCATCATCTCCAAACTTCCTTCGCTTTCTATGATTCCGTCTAATTCAGGTTCGAATTTGATTACTGGCGGAGGCGGCGGAGGAGCAGGTTGAGGGTTTACCGGCTGCTGTTGCATAGGAGCTTCTGGATTATTTACATCTGCCACCAATGGCTTTCTATTATCTCTTAGGGGTGCTCTATTGTCTCTATGTATAACTGCTGGCCTTTGAACGAGTGCCGGAGGCGTTCTTTGAACTTCACCATCTTCTCTTCTTTTTCTAAGAATTCTTCTGTTTTCAGCCTCCATATTTTCAGGAATAGGGGCAATTTCAGCTGCTCCCGGCTTGTCCCACAATTCTTTAGAGGCTACATTTTTTCTACCGTCATTTTCAATATCCAGCGATTTATTTTCGGACGGACTATTTTCTACATTTCTTCTGGCGCTTGTAAAATCTCTTTTATCTGGTAAACTGGTAGAACTTTCCTGACTGGCTTCCCTGCCTGGAGAAGTTCGCCGTACACTGGGAAATTCACGTCTGTTCAACTTATTATCAGTAAGAGGTAAAGATTCCTGGGTTGGATTAACCCTTCTAACTCTTTGTAATTCTCTTGGAACTTCTCGTTTTTCCTCCTCCGTTGGAAGAGATTCCTCCTTAGGAGGCGTGATATCAACCGTAACTTCCTTATCCTTCACATCAACTGCAGAAGGTACTGACTGTGAAACTGACGTTTCCTCTACCTTATCAAAATCAATTCGAAATTGTTCTGGTTTTGGGTTAACAGGAGGAGTAACCATTGGACTAACAACCTTTTCCGATGCAACACCTGCTAAGGCTTGCTGGTCTAGAATTTTATAAACTAACTCTTTTTTGGTTAATTTCTTGAATCCTGGCACTCGCATTTCTTCCGCTAAATCGCGTAATTCGGGTACCAACATTTCATTGAGCTGGACAATGTCGTATTGCATGAATAAAACTTTAAGAAAACAGGAGATTCGCTCGTCGAATCATACAGAATAATTAATAGAACTGAAATTTTCCTTTCCCACTAAGAGAAAGATATTTTATTTTTACCAAAAAATATCCTAAAGTAGAAGCTATTGTAAAGAAGCTATTCTATGTTGAAAGGAAAAAACAGGGTGAAATTTAGATTTCCTTTACATACAAGGAAACATTGAGACAAAAATAGATTAATTTTTTACACTAAGTATTATCTTTGCAAAAAATTTACTTAATGAGTGAAATTTTTTCAAATATAAAGACAAAAAGAACTCTTTAAAGTTCATTAAAGAGAAAAAGGGAAGTAAAATTATGTTGCAAATTAGCGTTATCCGTCAAAATCAGTTAGAAGTCATTGAAGGACTTGGCAAGAAAAATGTGCCCGATGCTGCTGAAAAAATAGCTGAAATTCTTCAGCTTGATGATCAGCGCAAACAATGGCGAACCGAACTTGAGAAGTTACTTACTGATCGAAATCAGTTCTCTGATGAAGTTGGAAAACGGTATAAAGAAGGCGATAAAGAGGGTGCAGAAGCTATTAAAGTCAAAGTAAATGCGCTAAAAGACAAAACGGCCGAACTGGAGGTACTTTTGGGGAACATAGAAAAAGACCTGGATGGCTTGCTTTATTTGATTCCCAATCTTCCCCATGCCAGCGTTCCTCCTGGCAAAACACCTGACGATAATGAGGAATATCAATCCTGGACAGCCGAACTTCCTGTTTTAAGTGAACATGCGCTACCCCACTGGGATTTGGCTAAAAAGTATAACCTTTTCGATTTAGAACTGGGCGTAAAAATTACGGGTAGTGGATTTCCCGTTTATCGTGGTAAGGGGGCAAAACTACAACGCGCACTCATTCAGTTTTTTTTAGATGAAGCTGTAAATGCTGGTTATGAAGAAATTATGCCACCATTATTGGTCAATGAAGCTTCTGCCACAGCCACTGGACAACTCCCCGATAAAGAAGGGCAAATGTATTATGTAGCCAAAGACGACCTTTACCTGATACCAACCGCTGAAGTACCCATAACGAACATTTTACGTGATGTTATTTTGGACGCAGCGAAACTTCCAGTAAAAATGTGCGGTTACACCCCTTGTTTTAGAAGAGAAGCAGGTTCTTACGGTGCGCATGTCAGAGGACTAAACAGGGTTCACCAGTTTGATAAGGTTGAAATTGTTCAAGTTGCTCATCCTGATCAATCCTATCAGGTTTTTGATCAAATGATTCAGCATGTTAGTCAAATTTTAGCAAAATTGGAACTACCTTACAGAATATTGCGCTTATGTGGTGGAGATATGTCTTTTGCCTCCGCATTGACCTTTGATTTTGAGGTGTATTCTGCTGGTCAAAAAAGATGGCTGGAAGTAAGTTCCGTTTCAAACTTTGAAACATTTCAAAGTAACAGATTAAAATTAAGATTCAAAGACGGCAAACAATCCAGACTCGCGCATACCTTGAATGGAAGTGCTTTAGCTTTAGCCCGCATAGTAGCCGCTTTGTTGGAAAATAATCAAACAGCCGAGGGTATTATTATTCCTAAAGCCTTGATTCCCTATACAGGTTTTGACCGTATATCTTGATTTTAATGTAAACTAAATTTTAAGGAATTACGTTATAATCCTAAAAAATTCAAATCATGGGATATTTTATTTTAGCAGGTTTGTTATCATTGGTTGGTTTTATCATCAGCCAGAAATTAAAAAATAAATTTAGGCATTATAGCCAAATCGGTATTCGCTCCGGATTGTCCGGGCGCGAAATTGCTGAAAATATGTTGAAGTATTATGGTATTCACGATGTTCGCATAGAAGAGGGACATGGCATGCTTACGGATCATTATAATCCTATGTCTAAAGTTGTGAATTTAAGTCCCGATGTATTTAACGGAAGGACCATTGCCGCAGCAGCTGTTGCAGCCCACGAATGTGGTCATGCGGTGCAACACAACCAGGCTTATGCTTGGTTAACTATGCGTTCAGCTGTCGTACCTATAGTAAATATTGCCTCATCACTGCAACAATGGCTTTTAATGTTAGCGCTTGGTTTATTTGGATCTGGTGGTAATCAAACCATTTTGTTTATCACCATGCTTACCTTTTTAGTAACGGCAGTATTTAGCTTAATCACCTTGCCTGTGGAATTTGATGCTTCCAAAAGAGCCTTGGTGTGGTTAAATCACTCTGGCATCACCCATGGGGCAGAACAAGAAGGCGCTAAGGATGCATTATGGTGGGCTGCCATGACTTATGTATCTGCTGCATTTTCTGCTTTAGTGATGTTATTGTATTTCGCTCTTCGTTTTTTTGGATCTTCCAATGACTAACGGCGCAAAAAGAAATTATTTTTAATTCTGGTAATAATCCATACAGCTATGTTGGAAGAAGTAAATTTTTTAGTGGAAACGGCCGAAGAAGCCATGGAAAAAGCGTTGGATCACCTCAATAAAGAGTTAGGGAAAATCACAACGGGCAAAGCTACCCCAGCAATTGTCAGAGATTTGTTGGTGAACTACTATGGAACACCGACGCCTATGAACCAAGTGGCCAATATTTCAACGTCCGATGCGCGGTCTCTTGTTATCCAACCTTGGGAAAAGTCTATGTTAGCACCTATCGAAAGGTCTATCTTTGAGGCAAATCTTGGCGTAACTCCTATGAATGATGGTGAAGTGGTGCGTTTATCCTTTCCCCCTCTTACGGAGGAACGTCGTCGCGATTTAGTAAAAAAAGCGAAGGCTCTGGGCGAAGATGCTAAAGTTAGCTCCCGCTCTTCCAGAAGGGAAGCTATGGAGGGTATTAAGAAGGCTGTTAAAGATGGTTTTTCAGAAGACGAAGGAAAAAAACGGGAGGAAACCGTTCAGCAACTCACTGATAAACACATCAAAAAAATTGACGAACTACTAGATATTAAGGAAAAAGAAATAATGACCGTTTAGATTTTTGTTTCTTGTAAAAAAATGATACTTTTGCAAACATTTTGAATTAATTGAGCATATTGCTTAAAAATAACAGCAATGAAACGTACTTACCAACCATCAAAACGCAAACGCGTAAATAAACATGGATTTCGTTCCCGTATGAGTTCTAAAAATGGACGCCGGGTACTTGCTAATCGTCGTGCAAAGGGTCGTCACAAGTTGACTGTTTCTGACGATACACATACTAAATAATCCTTTTTATATTTGACACAGATAAATAAAGTGATACCTATTCTATTAAGGTAATTATAACTTTATTTATCTGCTCAAATGCAAGTTTGCTACAAAAGCAAATAAACATTTTCTTTATAGTAAAATGTTTATTTGCTTTTGTATTATTATAGCGAAACTTTACAGCTTCAAAAATATAATAAGCTATCTATAAACCATTTAAAAATAAGTTTATAGCCAGGGTATTTCTCCCCGGTCTATTACTTTTACCCTTTTAGGCTACTTTTTCAACCCCATGCAGATTAGCGATTGCTTTTTGCATTTTGTGCGTCCAGACTTATTGCCTATCATTGTAATTTATCTCCACGCAATAATCTGTACCTTTTACGGGCTTCAACGGCATATAAACTATCTGTAAACTCTATAAATATACGTTCATAACAGGCACGCGCTTTTTCCTTATCTATTACTTTACTTTCGTATAATTCTCCTAAGGCAAATAAGGCATTATCTATTCTAATGCTTTCCGGGTCTGAAGCAATCGTTTTTTCATAAAAAGTAATGGCTTCGGCAAATTTTTTCTCTTTCCTGAATATATTCCCTTTCAAATACCAGATATCGTCCACCAAACTATGGTCAGGATAGGTTTTGAGTATATTATCTAAAACTATAAAAGCTTCTTTAGTTTGATTTTGAAAACTGAGTAGTTCAGCTTTTGCATAATTTTTCAAAGGTTCCGGCGTGGTATCAAGTCCTAAATTATCTAATATAAAAACAGACAAATCTAGTGCGTCATTAGCTATAAACTTTGACGTTGATGCCTTTAGTACATCAAACTGAGATTGAGCCCAGGTAAAATCACCTGTGTAATAGGACAACCTGGCATTTCTAAACCGAGCGTCCTGCCCTAATAAATCATCTTGAAAAGCCTTATCAACCTGAGAATATAACAGGGTTGCTTCCCATATTTCACCGTTCATCAACTGATAATCTCCCAAAACAAGTTTTGCTGATGCCTGAATACGAGGATTTAGCGATGGAAAGTTGATGACCTCTGTTAATAATTCAATCGCTTTATTCAAATCATTTAAGTAATAGGCTTCTAATTCAGCAAGATCAATGAGAACGGTAGCTGTATTTCTATTTCTACCCAATTCATTGATAAAGGACAAATACTTTGATTTAAGATCTGCCACGAAGGTAGTTGACAGATTAGATTCCTCGATCAGCTTATTCCTCCTGCAACGCAATCCCTCAATTTTAGCCTCCAGATAAAAGCCAGAGTTCACCCCTTTCACTTCAACGATATAATCAAATGCTTCAATTGCAGTATTAAAGTCATTTTCATTTGCCGCCATATTTGCAAATTGAAATAGGCGGGTGCCATTTTCCTTTAACTTTCTATCTAACGCTTTCACCTGACGGAAAGCACCTGAAAAATCTTTTTCTTGTAAAAGCAACCAGATAAGTAATTCCGGGTACACGATAGCATCGGGTTCCAGTTGAATGCGTTCGTAAATCTGCTTTTTGAGCTCCTTATAATCCTCCTTTAGCAAATACCGTTGAAAAATCATTTGAATATTATCCATTCTATCTGCTTGACCGGATACCACATTCAAGTATTGATTAATCATTTTAGGCCCATCCCCTTTTCTCCTGAATAAGTCTGCCAGATAGTAGGAAAAAACCAGTTTATCATTTAGCATGACGGCCCCTTTCTCGTATGTTTTGATAGCCCAATCCAATTGATTTAGGTTGGTGAAAGTATTTCCGATCCTTACGATAAAAAAGCGCTCAGGATTCATTCTATTGATCGCTAACTGAAATTGTTGTGCAGCTGCGGCGGCATTATCCAGTTTATCATAGACCTGACCGAGGGATATATTAAAAATGGGATCTGCCGTTTTTTTTCTTAATTCTTTGATTAACACCTTTTCGGCCTCTGTATATCTCTTCAACTGAAACAAACAATCTACATACCTTTCCATGAAATAGGTATTCCCCTGAGTTGTTTCTACCAATTTTTTGAATAGAACCAGTGCTCTTTCATAATCTCCATCGGCAAAATATTGTTGAGCTAACTTTTGATCTTGACCAAACGAAGGGAGAGGAACGGCCAATAAAGCGAGCAGCAGACTGAACAAAATTAATTTTTGTGGCATAGTAAGGAATTAATCGACATAAAATAACAAAACGCAATAGAGATAAACATGTTTTATAAAAACAAAAATGGTTGTTCTACCTAAGCAAAACAACCATTTTGAACTTCAACAAAAGATAAACGATTACTGAAGTTTAAATCTTACTGGAAGACGGAACTGAACTTTTACCGGTCTACCTCTTTGGCGACCAGGTGTCCATTTAATTCCAGACTCATTCATGGTATTCACCACACGGGAAGCTTCCTCACCGCAGCCACCGCCAATTTCCTTAAGAACAGAAACGTCCTTAACTGTGCCATCTCTATCGACGACGAATTGAACTACAGCGGTACCTTCGATACCATTTTCTCTGGCAATAACAGGGTACTTAAGATTTTTGAAAACGAATTCAAACACTTTTCTGTCTGAACATTTTTTCTTGTCCTCTTTTGTTTTTTCTGTATTACAACCAGGGAATAGCGGCATATCCTCAACAACCATGAAGATTTCATCATCTTCTTTTGGTGGCGGAGGTGGTGGAGGAGGTGGCGGAGGAGGTGCTTTGACAACAGGTGCCTCAACAACTTCGTCTGCCTCAACCGATTGATCTACAAATTCTGGTTCATCTTCTTCCAGAACAGTCTCATCGGGAACTTCCTCAATCACTGGGGGTGGCGGAGGGGGTGGCGGAGGGGGTGGTTCAGCAGTACGTGGAGGTTCCATCTCGATGTCTTCTTCGATCATGACGAAATTATCTCCAGTGGCTACCTTCTCAGCATATTCCGTTAGACCCAAAGCCAAAACAGTGATACCAAGTGCTACAACTAAGCCATAGTTGAAAAAAGAACCACTCATCTTGAACACATCCGCTTCAATGAATTTAGCGCGGTTCGACGAGATTGTTTTCCCAGCTAGCTTGCTGTACTTTTCATTCAATGACCCTTCATTTAACTTAGACATTAAGTAGCGTGCTACAAATACAATACCCACAGTGAGTAAAGTAAGCGCTAAGAGTGAATAAAAGACCATTGTGCCTGATACTTCAATAGCCATACTAACAAATTTAAGACGGTAAAAAATTATTTATTCCTAGGAATAGTTTAAAGATAGATGAACATTTTTAAAAAAAAGGTGTATTCAGCAAAAAAAAAAATTAATGCACCAATTTTTGATAATCCACAGCACTTAAAAGTTCTTCCAATTCTTCGGGATTTGTCATTTCTATTTTGATAATCCATCCTGACTCATAAGGATCCTGATTTATCAATGCAGGGTTATCACCATTACTTGAATCTAGGTCGGTATTAAACTCAAGCACCTTCCCACTTACCGGCATAAACAGATCAGACGTAGTTTTCACGGCTTCCACCGTACCGAAAATAGCCTCTTTCTCGAGCGTATCTCCTACTGATTCTACTTCGACATAAACTATATCGCCCAACTCACTTTGCGCGAAATCAGTAATACCTATCATGGCTATATTATCTTCTACACGTATCCACTCATGTTCTCGTGTATAATACAAATCATCAGGATATGCTATCATTTTTACTATGTTTGTTAATTATTAATTACTTTTTTGCTAAAAACTCTTTTACCCATTCTGTAGTGATTGATTTGGGTCTTTCCAATGGAAAATTAAGTGCTCTTGACCAACAAAGGGCTGCCAAAACGCCGATAGCTCTGGAAACACCAAATAAAACGGTATAGAATCCATGTTCTTTTAATCCATAATGAACTAATAAAGCGCCTGAATGTGCATCAACGTTAGGCCATGGATTCTTTATTTTACCTAAACTTTCCAATATAGGTGGAACCACGCGATAAATTTTCCATACCACATTTACGAGAGGATCATTGGAAATATTCCTTTGAGCAAACTCCATTTGGGCAATGAATCTTGGATCTGGTTTTCTTAATACGGCATGACCATAACCTGGAACAACTTGTCCTGAAGCCAATGTCTTTTTTACATAGGCAATAATTTCTTCTTCGGTAGGTTCTTCCGTTCCCAGCTCTTTAAGCATATCCAGAATCCAACCGATAACTTCCTGATTGGCCAGACCGTGAAGAGGCCCTGCCAATGCATTCATTCCCGCAGCAAGGGACAAATAAGGGTCACTCAAGGTGCTACCTACTAAATGTGTAGTGTGAGCTGAAGCATTACCTCCTTCATGATCGGCATGAATAGTGAGGTATAACCTCATTAAAGACTTAAAAGCAGGATCTTCAATGCCCAATTGATGGGCAAAACTGCCAGCCCAATCAAGGTTGTTATCAGGAAGTATATAATCGCCGCCATGATAAGTTTTCCTATAAATATAAGCTGCAATTTGCGGGACACAAGCTATGAGATTCATCGTGTCTTCGTAAACAGCATCCCAATATTCATCTTTGCGCATGCCTTCATCATAGCGTTTGGCAAAAATACTTTCTGTCTGAAGCGCTGTTATACCAATTGAAAATTGGGTCATCGCATGCGTATCTGTTGGCAAAGCATCCAGGACTTTAAATACATGATCTGGTATGACCGCTCTTTTTCGCCATTCCTCGCATAACCATTCAACGGAAGAATTATCAGGAATTTCACCGGTAAGTAAAAGCCAGAAGAGACCTTCTGGCATAGGTTCAGTACCATTTTCGCCTTTAGGTAATTTTTCTCGTAATTCTGTAATACTGAAGCCTCTAAAGCGAATTCCTTCAATAGGATCGAGCAAGGAAGGCTCCCATATCATTGATATAATCCCTCTTGCCCCGCCATATACCTGACTTAGTGTTACTTCATCAACCTTTTCTTCGCCGTGATTACTTAGGATGGTTTTTATTTCTCCCCGAAGTGCCGCGGCTTTTTCGAAGAATTTTTGTTTCAAGGTATCCATTAAAATACAGTTAGGTTCTTTTTGCGATAAATGTACCAAATTCCCCTTACATTTGGGATATTAAAATAAAATAAACGCACTAAAAAATGGTTGTTATTGGAGATATTTTAGTTAGTGACGAGGTTGTTTCAGAAAAATTTATCTGTAACCTAAATGCATGCAAGGGTGCCTGCTGTTGGGAAGGCGATTTTGGTGCGCCCATTTCGGAAGCGGAGAAGCAGATCCTCGATGATATCTACCTCTCTATTAAGCCTTTTCTAAGTGCTGAAGGTCAAGAAGTTCTTGAAAAAAAAGGAAAATATACGTACTACAAACAGGTTGATGAATGGGGCACGCCTCTATTGAATAATGCTGCTTGTGCTTACTTAACTTACAGCGAATTGGGTATCGCCCAATGTGGCATTGAAAAAGCTTATCTGGCAGGAGCAACGCATTTTATAAAACCCATTTCATGCCATCTTTATCCTATTAGAGTGAAAAATGAAATTGCTGGATATGAATGGTTAAATTACGAGAAATGGAATATTTGCAGTGCCGCCTGCTCCTTAGGCAAAGAACTTAAAATACCCGTTTTTCAATTTGTTAAAGAGGCGATTATCAGAAAATATGGCGCTGCTTTTTATGAAGAGTTAGACGCTTATTATCAAATTCACTTCGCTAAACCCTCTTAATTCATCAATTACTTAGAAATTGTATAACGACAGATAACTATTTTGACAATTGCCCTGATGTCCATAATAAAGTATAATAGCTTTTTAACCAATCGCCTTTTATCTTTATGAATTTCATCGCTATCTCAAGATTCTTCTGTTCTCTGGTATTTAATAAAAATACAGAACTTTCTCCCGCGGCAAACTTAATTTTTTCCGCATCCAACAATGCATTTAACTGATTCGTTTGATTTTGAAGATTTCTAACCTGAGCGTCTAAAACTTCAAAAGCACTAAAATATTGCTTTGCTTTAGTTATCCAATATTGCGTCTTATCCATTGTTTTGTATTCCCATTCTTCCACTTTATTATCTATCAACTGTAATTTTCCACGTTCCTTTCTATATAAAATAGGTATTCTTGCCCTTAATCCAAGTTTATAATTATTTTCTAATAAAAAATTATCCGACCTTACATCAAACTCCTGATTAAAACTTCGTCCTGTGGCTAATGCATTAAACTGAAGATTCAGATTGGGTTTAAATTGTTCTAAGGCCCATTTTCTTTCCAATTGATATTGGTTTCCTGTTAGCCTTAAAATCATTAAATCAAAATTACCTTTTAAAGTATTTTCTATCCACACTTCCGAGCTATTCTCTAAGATTGGATCCAACTCACTGGTAGCGAGGGGGAAATAATTTTCAGGATTAACAGGTTGGTCGTTTTGCCATAAATAGTTACCCATTTCCTGGGTAGCCAACGTGTAATCAAGGGTAACTTCAAATAGAGAGGACTCTCTGGTTAATACATTCACGTACACCTCCACAGTGTCTATGGTTGGCTTATCACCCTCTAAAAAACTGGTAACCATGTCTTTTAGTCTGTTCTTAGCCAGAATCAAGGCCTGATTCTGCACATCTCTTTGCTGATAGGAAACGTACCAATTCAGATATGCTTTAGCGGCATCTAACAAAACATCATTTTCAACCTGCTCCAAACCTATTTTTTGAATGGTCATATTTAGTTCCGCTTCCCTTAAAATGAGCCTGTATTCGTCAAAAAGAAGGCCTTGAAGCAGAGGAATATCCATACCTAGTAATGCCTGCCCATTTACCGGTTTTACATCGAGTGGATTTAAAAAACTACCTGAAGTAAAGTCATAGCCGGCCTTAAATTTCATTCCCCACCTCGTAGGAATAGTTAATTGATTTTCAGAAATAGTATAATAATTTTTACCGTCAAATTTTTTTCTATCAATGGCAAAGTTCAGTGAAGGATCGAAATTTCCTTTGGCCATCAACAAAAGATTTTGAGATTGCAACCATCTTTGTTTAGCTTCTTTTATCGCGGGGTGCTCCTCAGCGACCCAACGAAGGTATTGGTTCATAGAAAGAGGCTCCTGAGCCATTCCATATACGCTAAAACAAATAAAGAATAAAAAAATTAACATCCTCATTTTACTGATTTGAGTGGCGCTTTACCTTTAATTTTCTCTGTTTTCTCTCCTTCAATACCAGAACCATAAAAGTCGGGAGGGAATCCATTTAACTTTCTCCATATTTCGTACCACAAAGGCACATCGCCCAGAAGAGCAATACCTTGGGCTCCCGAACCCGGGCGAAGTTCTTTTGGCCATTTTTTATTTCTTTCGTCTGCCGCCACTATAATTCTGTACAGTCCATTCTCTGATATATCGTTATCAACAGCTGTAATTTTTCCCTCAAACGTACCAAAAGAATTTCCTGGCCAGCCAGAGAAAACGATAGCTGGCCAACCATCAAAAACAAAGCGTACCTCTTGATTTTTCTCAATAAGAGGAAGGTCCATGGGACGTATATATAACGCAACGGCCAATGGAAAACTAGCTGGCAAGATGGTCAATACCGATTCATTTTCCTTTACAATCTCCCCTAAACCTGGCTTTAAAATTCTGGTAATGAAACAATCCTGAGGTGCTGTTATAAAATAAAACCCATTTCTGATTTCATAATTTGATGCTTCACTTCTTAGTTTGTCCAAATAGGATTCTGTGTCCATAATGGACGCGCGCGCCGCCGCAATATCAGAGTCAATTTTACTTGTTTTTTGAATAAAATCATTTAAAATGGCTCGTTCGTCCACTTGTAAATTCACTTTTTCATTTCTGGAAATATTCAGTTTATTTTCGGCCGAATTCAGCTTTGCTACCAGCTCTTGAATTTTAAATTTTTTCTCTTCTATGTCAGCTATTGATTTAATACCCTTTTCATTTAAAGAAACCGTTCTGTCAAGTTGTATTTTAGCTATTTGCAAATCAAGTTTAACCCTATTTAAGTCGATACTATCAGCATCTATTTTTAGTGTAATCTGGTAAATTTTATTTTTTATGGTTTGTTGCTTTAGTAATACTTCACTTTCTATAGCCCGTTGAAAATCGTTTAAAGCCTGAATTTTAGAAAGATACTCTTGAATACTACCCTCTTTATTTACCACACGCGCTTTAGACCTTGAGACTAAATTCGGATCAAAATAATCGGATTTGACCTCCGAAAGGAATAAAATAGTATCTCCCTTATTTACCCGATCACCTTCCTTTACATACCATTGTTCGATTCTGCCAGAAATGGTGGCATCAATGGTTTGAGGTCTGTCGGAAGGATTAAGGGGTATTGTTTTACCCTCGGACTGAATATTTTGCGTCCAGGGGAGAAATAAGAAAGAGATACCAAAAACAATAAATGTCCAAGTCCAAACTCTAAAAAACAACTTAGCATTGGACGTTTGTGTCTTCTTCAAAGAAGAGAACGGATAATTTAATGTTTCAACAGGAAGTTTATTATTTGAAATGTTTAACATGGATGTAATTTCTTGAAAATCAATAAAATATTTCCTGAAAGTAAGAATCGTTTTCTAACTCCCTGAATGATCCTGCGGCATATATGGTACCTGACTTAACAAGTATTATTCGGTCGCATTTTTCAGCTATAATGGGGTCACTTGTTGAAATAACCACCGTTTTTTCTTTTAAATAGGTGAGTATAAAATCGAATACCTTATGACGTTCCCGTCGATTTAAAAACATAAATTCCCCTTCCGCTAACCAAAGCGCTGGATTGAAAATAAGACTTCGCGCCAAAATAATCTTTGATTTTGTGCTTTTCGAGATATTTCTACCCTCTGAAACTAAGTGGGTCGAGTACCCTTTTGGCATTTTCTGAATAGTTTCTGTTAACCCTATGGCATCTGCTACCGGGGTGATTTTATCGAAATTTATATCATTATTCCCCATACATATATTATCCAAAATCGTACCGTCCTGAATATTTTCATCTGCCAGAAAATGCCCGACCTTACAGCGAATGGCGTTTATATTTAATGAACCAACGGGCATTGTATTAAATAAAAGCTGACCTTTAATATCTGTATAAAGAATTGA
>JANQZX010000006.1:43734-49933 GCA_030728245.1 Saprospiraceae bacterium
CAACGGGCATTGTATTAAATAAAAGCTGACCTTTAATATCTGTATAAAGAATTGACAAAACATGTAAAAGCGTAGTTTTACCCGCATTAGCATCCCCAGCAAGACAAATTTTTTCTCCCGCATTAATCTTAAAGTTCATCGCATGCAAGGACAAGGGTTCCTCAGGTCCGTAAGAAAAGGATAACCCCCTACCTTCCAGGGCAATACCCTTTTGGTTAGGTGGGAAATAAAGCAATTGTCCATCTTCCCTTTCTAAGGGTAAGTCCATTATTTCACCCATTTTTTCTATAGCCGTGAGTACATCGTAAACGCTTTCCATAGTCAAAATAAGTTTTTCCACCGACGCAATAACTAAAATCACAATAATTTCAGCCGCCACAAACTGTCCAATATTAATCTGATTTTCGATAACTAAATAGGCGCCCAGAGTGAGTAAAGTAGCCGTCAAAATAGTTTCAAATATGACTACCGTACTGTACTGCGTAATTAAAATCTTGAAATGCGCCTTCCTGTTATCAACATATTTAGACGCTAATTTATCTGTAGTTATAAGGGGGTTAGCTCTATTGGCAGTAATTTTAAAATCGTACATAGACCTGGCTATTTCCTCGAGCCAATGCGCTACCGCATATTTATACTTCGACTCCATTAAACTGGTCTTTAATCCAATTGGCCCCGTAAATCTGAATATCAAAAATAAAATGACAATTAATATAATGCTAAAAAAAACAAAAAATGGATGATAGAAGGAAATAAGTAGTAACCCTATTAAAATCTGGAAGGATGCACTCGAGAAATCAATGAGTATCTTAGGAATGCCTTTTTGAAGCGTTAATGTATCGAAAAACCGATTCATTAATTCGGGTGGATATTTTTTCGTAAGCCCTTCTAATTTAAATCGGGGAAGCCTGAAACTAAAATCCAGAGAAGATCTTAAAAAAATTCGTTGCAGGATAACCTCCACCACCGATAACTGCATTATCTTTAAAACACCTGTTAAAGCAACGCCTAATGTGACAACGCCCAGTAAAATAAATAAGGCACTCGACACACTTCCACCAGCAATTAATCCAATAATCGCCTGAATACCCAAAGGTAAACTTAAGGTTATAATTCCTGCTAGAACTGCATATACATAAACGTAAATGATATCTTGCCGGTCTAATTCCAGCATTCCTAATAATCGTTTAAATGGCGTATATTTCATGATAGTTTTACTATTAAACAAAATGAAAACATAAGAACCATTGCGATTGTTCTAAAATTAGGTACAATCTCAAACAAAAAAAATTACAAAAAGGCTTGATCAATGGAAAAAAAAGTGGTGTTTGAACGCTTCAAAGCATATTTATTATTGGAACGGGGATTATCAAATCACACCTATATAAATTATAAACAAGATTTAAACAAATATTTTAGCTTTCTAGAAAATTGTTACCCTAATTTAAAACCAGAAGATGCAAAACTACCAGAACTATCAGAATTCATTGGAAGCTTGACCGATTTAGGGCAATCCAATGCTTCACAGGCAAGGATTACCTCCGCTCTTAAGACCTTTTATGCCTGGTTACTTTTAGAAGACAAAATCAAATCAAATCCAACTGATTTAATTGAAAGTCCCAAAATCTACAGGAAAATTCCACAGGTTATATCCTTCACAGACATTGAAAAACTTTTCCAGCAAATTGATCTAAGTGAACCGACAGGCACCAGAAACAGAGCCATTTTAGAAACTTTATATGCTTCAGGATTAAGGGTCAGTGAATTGTGTGACGCAAGAATAAGTAATTATTTTCCAAACGAAGGATTTTTGCGGGTCATCGGAAAGGGCGATAAGGAGCGCATTGTCCCTATTGGAGAAGACGCTATTAGTTACATACAAGACTACTTAACTACCTGGCGAAACCACTTACCTAAGATTTCTGCTTCAGAAACTGATATTTTATTTTTAAATAGGCGGGGAAAACGACTGACCAGAATATTTATTTACCAAATAGTAAAAGATTTAGCCGAAAAAGCGGGGCTATCATTGTTGATAAGCCCACACACTTTTCGTCATTCTTTTGCTACTCATTTACTCGAAGGGGGAGCTGATTTAAGGGCTATCCAGGAAATGCTTGGACACGAGTCCATCTTAACTACGGAAATATATACCCATTTGGATAACAGCTACCTTAGAGAAACTTTAAATCTGTTTCACCCGAGGAATAGGAAATCATCCTAAATTCTTTTTAGCCTCTGTAAAAGGCTGATTGTATAATCTGGTTCCTGTAGCTGCAAAAAAGGCATTTGCCACAGCTGCAGCGGCAGGAGGTAAAGCTGGCTCACCCAACCCAGTCGGATCTATTTCGTTTTCCACAAAATGAACTTCCACTGGAAAAGACTCATTTATCTTTATCATTCTGTAAGTATCGAAATTTGATTGTTGGGACTTCCCCTCCTTTATGTCGATATTTCCAAATTGGGCATGCCCCAATCCGTCGATAATGCCTCCAACAATCTGGTTCTCTGCACCACTTCTATTCACTATGATACCACAATCGGCGGCACAATACACCTTTTTTATTACTGGTTTATTATTTTCCAAGACCACCTCTGCGACCATGGCTACGTAAGAGCTAAATGAGAAATAGGCACTAAAACCCATAAAAACACCCTCTTTTTTCTTATCCCAACCAGAAACCGAACGAACTAATTGAATGGTTTTTTTAAACCTGTTTACATCATAATCTAACTTACCTACTGGATTTGAGGCGGCTTTATCCAATAGATTCATTCTAAAGTCAATCGGATCTTTTTTGAGTTCAAGGGCAACCTCATCGAGGAAACATTGTTCGGCAAAGGCCACAAAATTATGAACGGGTGCACGCCAGGGTCCCGTAGTAACATTGGATTCTTTGTTATGACCTTCAATTAAAAGATGCTGAATGGCTCCGGCGGGGAAATTATTTTCGCGGGTAGGATTACCTACATTCAGGCCAGCGCCTCTAACGTGAAAGCCTAAAAAGTTACCATTTTTATCAATAGCGGCGCGATAGGTATATTTACAGGCTGGTCTGTAAACCCCACCCGCCATATCGTCTTCTCTCGTCCATTGAACTTTCACCGGGCTTTTAGCTAAACGGGAAATTTTTGCTGCTTCCTCTGCAAAATCTGAACTTAACCTTCTACCGAAACCACCGCCCATTCTGGTCATTTGTACGGTAACGGCTTCAGCGGGAATTCCTAATATTTCAGCTACTTTTGTTTGAGAACGCTGAGGTGTTTGTGAAGGCCCTATTAATTCCGCTGAACCTTCCTTTACATCTGCGTAGAAGTTCATAGGCTCCATGGCATTATGAGGTAAAAAAGGGCAGCTAAAGGACGCTTCAATAATTTTATCAGCCTGACTGAAAGCGGATTCTGCATCCCCATCTGCCCGAAATGCCTTAGCCGGCTTTTGAGCTAACAGATCGGTCAACCATTTATCGTGCTGCGCGGTATTTTCCGCCGCCGTCTTTTGAATCCAGGAAACATCAAGTGCCTTGCGGGCTTTTAAGGCTGTCCAGGTATCATTGGCGACGATAGCAATTTTGTCATCAAAAGGGTAAACGCCGAAAACGCCTGGGATAGCTTTTGCAGCGGCATCGTTTATTTTATCAGGTATTTGACCAAACCCGGGAGGTCTTGCAACTACTGCAAATTTCATTCCCGGCTTTTTGATATCAATACCATAAATGGCTTTTCCTGTAAAAATATCTTTATTATCTACATTGGCAATAGATTTACCTAAAAGTCGGAATTCACTTGGTTTTTTAAGTACTACCTTGGTTGGCACTGCTTGTTTCACCGCTTCGGCAGCTAGTTCGGCATAGGAAGCCTTTTGATTATTACCCAGCACCAGGCTATTTTCAGTTCTCAGGCTATCTACTGAAACCTGCCATTTCTGTGCTGCTGCGGCCAGCATCATCATTCTTACGGTAGCTCCTGCTTGACGCAACGTTGCCCAGGAAGCCTTCAAGGAACCACTTCCTCCAGCTACCTGACGTTGATATTTTTTACCATCTAAAAGAGCCTGTTCTACTTTAACCTTTGACCAGTCAGCGTCTAACTCTTCCGCGACAACCATGGGCATAGCCGTCTTAACGCCTTGACCCACTTCAGGATTTGGCGAATAAATGGTAATTGAGCCGTCGGGCGATATCAAAATAAAAGGATTAAAGGACAATGCTTCATTTAAACCTGAGGTTGTGGCTGCGGCATTGGCGGAAGAAAAACCTAATAATAATCCGCCACCTGCTACGGCTGTAACCTTAATAAAGGATCTTCTTGATACTGAAAATTCAGGATTATTCATAATTATCGGGCTTTTTGTGCCGCAATATGTACGGCTTTTCTAATTCTATTATAGGTACCACAACGGCATATATTTCCAGCTAAGGCAACATCGATATCGGCATCGGACGGAGACGGATTTTTATCGAGAAGCGCAACAGTCGTCATAATCTGACCCGCTTGACAATACCCGCATTGAGGGACATCCACTTCCTGCCAGGCTTGTTGCACCGGGTGATCGCCGGATTCACTTAAACCTTCAATTGTTACAATTTTTTTTCCGTCAAAGACAGATACGGGAAGAGAGCAGGAGCGCATAGGCTCACCTTCGACTAAAACAGTACATGCACCACATTGTCCAATACCACATCCATATTTCGTACCCGTTAGTCCAACAGTATCTCTTAATGCCCATAGCAAAGGCATTTCGGGATCTATGTCTAATTTGCGCTTCTTACCATTAACATTTAGTGTAATCGCAGCCATGATATATTATTTTTCTGTAAATTTAATCTTTTTTTACACTGAATACTTCCTTAAATGTCTGAAAAAACATTCATCCATGAAGATAATATTTTTTCATCCCTTATTTTGAAGAATGAAAAGGATATTATTTCCCAAAAAACCAACTTATACACGGAGGAAGAACTTCTGAACTTGTTATCCGAACAGATTCAGCACCTAATGGTTCATGATCGGGAACAATTATGGAGCCTTTTTTATCGCTTAGATATTACTGACGAATCCCTGCGTTTTGTATTAAGTAATACGCCTTCAGAACAACAATCCATTGCTTTGGCTAAGTTAGTTTTAGAGAGGCAAAAAAAACGAATGGAGACTAAACTGAAATACAAACAAGCTCCGATAGAAGATGAAGAATGGCGTAGCTGGTAAACTAATGCGTGCCATACATGATAATTAAAACCAAAGGATACGTTTTCCGAACGCTTAAATACGGAGATCACCAAGTAATTACCGATATTTTTACAGAATCTAACGGCCTCTTAACCTTCATTGTGCCTGGTGCCAGAAAAGGAGGTGTTCATTCTAAAGGGATATTTTTACAACCGCTGTCTTCCCTCGACTTGATTATAGAGGTACAGGACGGAAAAAATTTGCAAAAAATAAAAGAAATAAAATTTGACAGACTATTTACCAGTATTCAAAGTGACCTGAGAAAAGGCGTTATAATATTGTTTTTAGGTGATGTTTTAAGACATAGTGTGAAGGAAAATGCGCCAAATAAAGAACTTTATGATTTTATCGATGCTAATCTTCAGTTCCTGGACCGTGCAAACCAAGGGTTTTCAAATGTAACTATCTATTTTTTACTACACCTCACCGCCCATCTGGGATTTTTTCCTGTGAATGAATGGACAGAATCTAATAGTTCTTTAAATCTTAAAGAAGGATATTTTGAACCTTTTCAAGAAATCATGGAGTATAACCTGGAGGCTGAACCGAGTAAACTTTTAGACCAGTTTATGAACATTCCTTTACAACAAATTTCCGTTATAAAACTTTCCCGGGACCAGCGTTTATATCTCATTGACAAAATAATATGGTATTACAGATTTCATCTTGATTTTTTTCCCGAATTGAAATCGCTTCCCGTTTTAAAAGAAATATTTTAATTAAATCTGATTTTTATAAACTCTTTACCGTATACTCTATTTATTGTTCTACATCAACATTTTAATAAAATGGAACCTTTAAACGACCAGGTAATTGACAGAATAGTAGAAATGGCTTGGGAAGACAGAACCTCTTTCGATGGCATTTTCAGACAATTTGGTGTGGCTGAAGCAGAAGTGATTGCCATTATGCGCCGCGAAATGCATCCCAATAATTTCAAAAAATGGAGAGCAAGGGTTCAGGGAAGAAG
>JANQZX010000006.1:50033-69756 GCA_030728245.1 Saprospiraceae bacterium
ACTTTACCTAAAAAATATAAATCTCTCGTCATAGAGTTATACAAGAAATCATTATCCTGAATCATCTCCATCATACCCCCCTGAAATTTCTCCATTTCCATATTATAGAAATTACCAAAAAAAAGGAGATTAGCCTTTCTATCTTTTATGTCCTCATCGGTAACTGTTCCGCTCGTCACTTTAGGGCGCGTAGATAGAATGGCAAAAACCAAAGATAGCAAGCAAACGGCAAGGAGCAGAAAAGTGGGAAATGCCAGTCTGGGATTCATTTTAAGTTGAGGGAGCAAATTGGATACCACTATGGAAATGATTATGGCCGAAATGCTGAGCATAATATTTGCCTTATTGTCGGCAATGGCACTTAGGTTAATATGGGTCCTGTAAGTGGCTCTAAACATCGTTTCGACGCCCCTACTCACCTCAGGTTCTCTGGATTTGTTATTTTTCTTTTTGTCTTTTCCCTCTTCTGATGGTGAAATGGTGTTTTTATACTTTAAAAGGAATTTGATATTTTTCTCTTTCCCTTCATCGAAAAGGATGCGGGCCGAGGGTGTGTTATACTTATGGGCAACCATAAAATTCAATTCTGCCTGAACGAACTGAATTTCCGGTTGAAACTGATTTTCCGTCAACAACCATTCCTGACGCAATCTATTGGACCTGTCCCAGTAATTTTCATTTCCCAGATGTCCAAAATCGGCGTCAATCATAGCCCCTTCCAACCAATCGGTAGGTTGATGACTCGGTTTTGTAGACAAAATTAAACGTACGACCTTTTCAATGGCTTCGTCCGTTATCCCAACGGAATTCGATGCAAACTGTCTGAAAATTTGCACTGATCGCTCCTCGTGATCTTTTGACCCCCCGGAAAATCCTGTGTCGTGAAAAAGGGCGGACAAGAGCAAAGCTTCTTGCTCTTCATCGGACGGACACTCAACAGAAACAATCCTTTTTGCCGCTGAAAGCACGTCTTGAACATGATTAAAATTATGATATAAATAACTCGGCGGTATATTTTCCAGGAAATGTTTTTCTACAAATGCCGTGGCGGTTTCTATTAATATATCGTTCATCCCTCTTTTACATTTTCAGATTACTGTCCGTTTTTAACTTTCACAAAGTTAAGGTTATTCCTTTCAATCACGTAAATTATGAAAAATTACAAATTAAATAATGAAATGACTAAAAAAATAGCCTTAATAACGGGAATCACAGGCCAAGACGGCACCTATTTGACTAAATTGTTACTGTCAAAAGGATATGAGGTACATGGAATGCAGCGTAGAACTTCCCGCTTGAATAACGAGAGATTGGATACCATATATCAGGAAGCTTTCATGGCTAATTCAGGTCTTTTCATCCATTTTGGGGACCTTTCAGATGCTGGCATTCTCATAAAGTTGTTGCAGCAGATTCAACCTGACGAAGTGTATCATTTAGCTGCCATGAGTCATGTTCAAGTCAGTTTTGACCAACCGGAGTACACCGCCGATATAAATGCAACGGGAACATTGAGGTTATTGGAGGCTATAAAAATTGCAGGTCTTTGCCAAAAGACAAAATTTTATCAGGCCTCCACTTCGGAACTTTTCGGTAATGCCGCCAAATCGCCTCAAGGGGAATCAACCCCTTTTCATCCCACGTCACCTTATGCTATTTCCAAATTATTCGCCTATTGGATGACCACCAATTACAGAAATTCTTATGGCTTATTTGCCTGCAATGGCATTTTATTTAATCATGAAAGCCCCTTACGCGATGAATCCTTTGTCACCAGAAAAATCACTATGGCCGTGGCTAAAATAGGATTAGGACGTCAAAAAACACTGTATTTAGGCAATCTGAATGCGAAAAGAGATTGGGGGCATGCGGAAGATTATGTGGAAGCTATGTGGCTGATGCTTCAGAAAAACAAGCCCGACGATTACGTTATTGCCACAGGTGCCTCCACCTCCGTTAGAGAATTTGTTGAAAAATCATTTGATATCATAGGGATCAAGTTACAATTTGAAGGTACTGGTACCGCTGAAAAAGGGTACTGTTTGTCTTCGAAAAACAGCTTATATCCTGTTAAAAAAAATAGTCTTCTTGTCGCCATTGATCCTCAATTTTATCGCCCAACCGACATTGAGTGGTTAATAGGTGATACCACAAAGGCGAAAGAGGAACTCCAATGGGAAGCCAGAACATCTGTAGATAGCCTGGTTCACGAAATGGTGATATCAGATATACAAAGCGTACTAAACCAAATAAACACTGTGAAATGAACCTACTATCCAAGATTTATATCGCTGGACATACTGGATTAGTAGGTTCAGCCATCGTTAGAAAACTTGAAATGCGGGGATATAAAAATCTTATTTACCGAACTTCAGCACAACTGGATATAAGGAATCAGCGGGCGGTAAACGATTTTTTCGAACAACAGAAACCAGAATATGTATTTCTTGCAGCGGCAAAAGTAGGCGGCATTCAGGCAAATCTATCTTACAGATCAGCATTTATATATGATAATTTACAAATACAGACTAACGTAATACAAGCGGCGCATTTTTTCCGGGTGAAAAAACTACTCTTTCTCGGATCAAGTTGTTTGTACCCCAGATTGGCCGCGCAACCGATAAGGGAATCGGAGTTATTAACTGGTGCTCTGGAACCAAGCAATGAATATTATGCCATAGCCAAAATAGCAGGTATAAAACTTTGCCAAGCATACAAGCTCGATTTTGGGTGTAATTTTATCACCGTAATGCCACCTAATCTATATGGCCCCAATGATCATTACGACCTGGAAACCTGCCATGTATTACCTGCCTTAATCCGTAAAATACACGAGGCAAAAAAGCATGACATACAGACTCTATCACTTTGGGGAAGTGGAACACCCCGGAGGGAATTTCTTCATGTAGATGACCTTTCGGAAGCTCTGATTACCCTTATGCTGGAATATGATGAGGTATCTCCCATAAATATTGGTGCCAGTACCGACCTATCGATCTGTCAGCTGGCTCATCTTATCAAAAGAATCATTGGATATAAGGGAGATATCCAATTTGACTTAACCAAATCGGATGGCACACCCCGCAAGTTATTGGATTCCCGTAAAGCGATACAGTTCATCCACTGGAAACCAGCTATTTCATTAGAAAATGGGATTAGGGAATTATATGGTAGTTTGGAACGGGAAAAATGGTATGGACGAGGCTGGAAAGGGTAAAATAACTGACAAGCGGGAGAGATGGCAAGCCGTTCAATAGAATATATAAGTTGATCGATTATCCGGTAAATAGCAGGAAATTATTAGTCAACCTAGGTATTCCTAAAAAAATTAATTGAAATTCAACATTTTATCGTTTTTTTATAAGAAAATAATGCTTTTATGGCCTGGCAAAAATGCTCCAAAAAACGTTGTAGCAAAAAATTGTAACAAATTTCACCAGATTAAGGAGGAATATATTTTTAAGATATGGGATTAATTATATCCATTATATGTACCATTATCAATGCGCCGGAAGGCATAAACATTGAAACTTGTTATGAATTTTATTATATTTGGATATAAAATAGAATTGAATGCTTATCGAACGAAATACAAAAGATCAGATTACAATAACTGTTTCATCTTCTCTTGATAGCTTCGGACTTCAAAGACTTATTGATTATATTAAGTACCTCGAAGCGACATCAAAAACCAAGGCAAAGCAATCTGATGTTGATAAACTTGCAGATGAAGTAAACACTTCTTGGTGGGAAAGGAATCGCGATAGATTTTTAGAATGAGGTTTATTGTTGACGCAAATATAGTTTTTAGCGCCATCTTGAATACAAATGGAAAAATTGGCGATATTCTAATAAATGGAGGAATGCGATTTGATTTTATTGCCCCTGAATTTTTGAGGTATGAAATCAAAAAACACTATGGTAAATTGATGAAGATATCAGGTTTAACCATTGAAGAAATTCAAGAAGCAGAATTTCAAATATATAAATCTATCCTTTTCATATCAGAAGAACAAATTACACAATCTACCTGGATAAAATCTGAAAAATTAGTTAAAGATATTGATCCAAATGATATTCAGTACATTGCTTATTCGAAGCATTTCAACTGTAAAATCTGGAGTGGAGACAAAGCTTTAATTATCGGTTTGGCCAAAAAGAAATTTACAAAATTTGTTACAACGGACGAACTCTTTACCATTCATACATCAAAAAAAATAAAAAAGTAACGAATTTCCATCATTCAGATACACCTGGGTTACTACCTCCTTTTGACCTTTTGGAAAACCCCAGGAAAGCAAGTTTTTTATATGGGTACCTACCTATAAAGTACCCTCGGTATCTCATTCTAAATTATCCAATACGGTATTACATTATATTTTACCCATCGCAGAAAAAGATTCTCCGTTATAGGATAAGTTAGGACCATCTGATCAAGCAGCTACAAATATCTTATTCCCGTCAGGGCTTAAGGTTATTCCCATGGCACAGCGAATGCCTTTTTTCCAGGATGCGTTTGGTTGAACAGATTGGATCGGGCATTCCCAGAATCATTCATCTGATGAAAGAGGCAGCATTGCCGGCTCCTCTTTTCCCAAAAGAAGGAATGTTTACCGTTACCTTAATGCGTCCACTAAAAAATAGGGAGAAAAGTAGGGAGAAAAGTAGGGAGAAAATAAAGGCGCTGATTAAGGAAAATCCTAATATAACAACAATGGAAATGAGTGAAATTATAGGAATAAGTATAAAGTGAATTGAAAAACAGATTGCCAATTTGAAAAAAGAAGGTATTATTGATCGAATTGGTGCCGACAAGGGTGTTAACTGGAAAATTTTGATAAAGTAACCGGAGCAAATTCAAGTTATTTTAAAATTCTTATTTGAATTTGAAGAGATTGACAACGAAACAGCAAGGGATGTATTGAGTTTACCCGATAATGAAATTTATAATATATCAAGGTTGTTTAAAGAACTGAGAAAAAGCAAAGATATAAAAATTAGCAGATTTCGAAGCCTCTCGTCTATTAGTAATACATCGGCGAAAAGAAGGTATAAAGTACCCAAATTAAGAATGACCCATACACCCAAATCGAAGACGTCCTCTTTAATCTTCGAAATCCTAATTCAATACCAGGTGAAAGCGGGTAAATATTACATTGGAACCTGTCGGGGAAAAGACGCGAGGCAGCTCATCTCTACGAATATGGGAAATCCTGTTAATCCTGATTCAGAAGCACCAATACCCCATCGTCAAAAACACCTCCAACATATATTTTTCCTTTATAAGGAGCCGCTACGGAAGATCCTGACAAGGGATTGCCATCATTCAGGTACACCTGGGTTACTACCTCCTTTTGACCTTTTGGGAAACTGATTTTCAACACTTCTGATGGGGATCTCTTTTTGGCATCTTTGGAATGCCCCAGAAAAACAAGCATTTTCGCATGGGCACCTACCCATAAATTACCCTCGGAATCCCATTCCAGATTATCCACTCCGGTATTACATTTTATTTTACCTATCGCAGAAAAGGGTTCTCTATTATAGGATAAAATGGACCCATCGGTACAAGCGGCTACATATATCTTACTCCCATCCGGACTTACCGTTATTCCGTTGGCATAACGAATACCATTTTCCAGAATAATGGTCCTTTTTCCATCATAAAAACCCAATTGTCCCGTACCAATAACAAGAAAGTCCTTCCAACTGGAAACACCACCATGGCTGTCATGATCATTGGTAAAATAAAAAGCAATTTTGCTTACCGCCACCAAATCATTTGGACTCACAAAATGAGTATCCGAAATAGATTTTACATGGACGAGGGAAGTATCTATGAATTGAAAAACCTCTACGGTATTTTCCTTTGCCCTATGATTGACCACGAAAAGCCATTGTGTGCTGTCCACATTATCCTGATACAAAGAAATACCGTGCGGATGGAAATCATCTAATTCAAAATCAGCCGTTAATTCAATAGGTTTAGGTGAATCCTGAGAAAGATTCAACAAATAGATAGCTCCTTTTTTCGGATTTCCCGCTACCGTACTTCTCCTATCGTCGGAAGAGATAAAAGCAAAACCGCTGTTCTGATCAATCGTAATGTCCTCAGCGCCAATCATTCCATTTATCAGACTCGTTTCTGGACGACCAATGATCACCGATTTTTTAAATGCGCCCGCATAGTAAAGCGTTCTTCCTACAACGAGTAAAATTAAAACTAAAGCAAACAATACTATTTTCTTCCAAAGCATAATCTTATCCTTTTTATTAAAGATAAGCATAATGGATTGAAATTATTCTTCGACTTTAACTTTTAACATAAAATTCGCATACTTACCCGGCGCGATAACCGCATTGATCACTTTAAATGGTAATTCAACAGACGGAAGAATTTCCAGTGTTTTTAATTGAATTTTAGTAATTGTCCGAGGTTCAAGGGTTATTAATCCCGAATGTTGATGAAAATTCAATTTGCTCTCATTCAACAATAAAAAAGGCGTGTCAGAATCATTTTTTAGCGAAATTTCAAGGATAGAAGAAGTACCAATGTATTCCGCCTTATGAACAGTTATAGCGGCATTTAACATAGGCATCATCCATTCTTCGCGGCCAATAAGAGTGTGATTGAAATACGCCAGCGTTCTTTTGGCAAACAAAGCTTCCCGAATACTTTCTTCTGTTTTTTCCTTTGCGAAAACGAGGGTAAAAGGTCTGTGTCCACCTTCGGAAATCTTAAACTGCCAATCTACCAAACCATGTATGTCAGAGGTTCCCATAATGGTGAGGTTATAATCGAGTGCCATTTGAAATGCTTCATCAGAATAAGTGACATCATTTACCACTTCAATGCCATGGAGCAGATTATCGTTTATAAGTTGTTTATGAAAATCAGTTATTCGAGCTACCCCATCTTTTCTTTGCGCGGTCCAGTTCGGATGATTCCAAAAAGTAAATGCTCCTTGATTTTTTGCCTCCTTAAACACAGTCAAAGCATCGTCCTGTAAAAGTTTATTTGCGTCTTTAATAAAAATGGCATTATTATGTCCCGGAGGCATTCCCCTGGTAATTTCCGCCCCTTTCACCACTAACAACTCATAAGGCTTTGCTATTTTTGAAGCAATATCAAATGATTTATTTCTGTCTGGATTTGGAATATCGTCTTTATGTGGCTGGTATTCCAAATGTTCGGTCATGGAAACGGCATCCAGACTATCCTTTAGTGCTTCTTGTACACGGATATCTGGCCAGACACTACCGTCTGAAAATACGGTATGAATATGAAAATCACAAGAAAGGGATAAATATCCCGGAATGGGGGGAAATTTAGCGACTCTACCATGTTGGTGAATGGATTGACCCGTTGCTAAAATGGAAAATAAGCCCAATATAGGGATAACAAGAAATTTCATACGCTGCCTTTTTTTTCAAAAATAAATGAAATCTTTTGAAAAAATAGAAATGGTGACCTAATTAATAAATAATTAGCTTTCAGTAAACATAGCGTTAAAATTCCTCCTCCCTTTCCATTTTAAGGAGCTTAAAATTTTTATCAAACATTCTTCTAAGGTAGGCAGAATCTGATTCGAATAAAAATTTTCGAGACAATTCAATAGGCATTTCAGTTTCATTAGCAAAATTAATCTCTCCATTTTCCTTTAAAATAGCTTGATACACTGCTCTGAAAATAGCTGGATTATTTACTATGTCAGGATCTGAATCTGCGGAAAATCCCCCCGTTTCCAGAAATGGAGGACAATCGACGGTTGTTTCTGAAGAATCAATGTCCAAATAAAAATCTCCCTGAATATATTTCCTTAATCCCGGACTTTGAGCCACCCTATGATAATAAGAGCCAAAAACAGGTAATGCCGTTGCTGCTCCCTGGCCCAGAGCGGTACTCTTAAAATGAATAGCGGGAAGAGAAGCACCCACCCATACGCCGGTTACCAAATTGGGAGTGGCACCCATAAACCAGCCATCTGAGTTATTTTGAGTGGTTCCTGTTTTACCAACCAACGCCATTTTCAATCCAAAAACACTACGCAATCTTCCACCTGTACCTTCATTAACCGTCTTCTTTAGCATAGGTATTAAGGTAGCCACTGTAAAAGGATCAATTACTTGTTTACTGGCCTGTCTTGGTGCTGTATAAATAAGCTCACCCTCTTTGGTTTCAATGCGCAATAAATAATGAGGGGGAGGTTTCACCCCTTTATTAACTAAAGTGGCATACACCCGAGTCATTTCATACAAGGAAATTTCTGCAGAACCCAAGGCAATAGAAGGAGCCTTCGGAATATTCGACGTAATGCCCAACGCCTTTCCCATTTCCCTAACCTCCTCAATGCCCGTTGCCAAAAGCACTTGAACAGCAATGGTATTAATAGATTTACTTAACGCGCCTGCCATGGTATAAAAGCCACCATATATATTATCGGAATTTCCAGGTTTCCAATCTTCATATTCAGGATAAACAATTTGTTCATTTGGATAATAAGTGCAAGGATTTAATCCCTCTTGAATAGCCGCTGCATACACAATTGGTTTAAAAATAGAACCTATCTGCCTGTTCGCATGAACATGATCATATTGATTATAACCAAAATGATTTCCACCAATCCAAGCTCTGATGGCACCACTTTTCGGATCCATAGAAAGCAGGGCAGCTTGTAACATTTGCAATGAAATCTTAAGAGAATCCAAAGGAGAAATAACTTTCTGAACAGACTGCAATTCATTCCATGCGAACATTTGCATAGGCACGGGTTTATTAAAATTCTCCTCAATTTCTTCCTGCGTAGCTCCAGCGTTAAGCAATTGTTTATATCTGTCTGTCTGCTTTACTATACTCCACAAAAAGGCATCATTACCCCAAGGCTTACCGTTACGCCATTCTCTAAAAAAACCTGCCTGAATTTGCGGCATTTGTTCTTTGACTGCCTGCTCTGAGAACAGTTGCAAATAATAATCGACCGTTGTATAAATCCTCAATCCATCGGTATAAAGGCTGTAATAATTACCATCTTTTTTCTTTATATTTCCTACTATTTGTTCCAATTCAGGTCTGATATATTCTCTGAAATAGGAAGCAAGGCCAGCATTTCTACCCTGAGGATTATATCTGAGATTCAATGATGTTCGGCTCAATTTCTGGTATGCTGTTTCGGTCAAATAATTGTATTTAACCATTTGTGATAACACAGTATTTCGCCTTTGTAAAGCTCTTTCTGGATGATTAACAGGGTTATACAAACTTGGCCCTTTGAGCATACCCACCAGCAAAGCCGCTTCTGCTATGGTCAGGCTAGCAGGTTTTTTCCCATAAAATGTCTGTGCTGCAACATTTATACCATAAATAGTACCTCCAAAAGGAACGGTATTCAGATATAAATTCAAAAGTTCTTCCTTTGTATAAATTTTTTCCAGTCGCTGGGCTGTAATCATTTCTCTGAACTTATTGACAGGCATACTGGCCAGCCAATAGGATTTACGTGGGAACAAATTTTTTGCTAACTGCTGACTTAAGGTACTCCCTCCCCCAGACGATTCATTCATTAAGAGAATAGACTTGAAAAACACCCTGAAAAGCGCTCTGATATCAATGCCCTTATGTTCAAAAAAGCGAGTATCTTCTGTGGCCAGTAAGGCATGAATTAAATATGGTGGAATTTCTGAAAATTGAACATCCACTCTATTTTCTACATAATACCGACCCAAAACTTTTCCATCGATACTAATTAGCTCTGATGAATTAGCTTGTTTAATGCCTTTTAATTCCGCATAATTAGGAATTGGACCAAAAATACCCAGATAAATCAGGGAAAGGAAAATAATGAGACCCGAGACTCCCCAGATAACAGACCTGATAGCCCATTTTTTGAGTTCTTCTTTGTCTTTAAGTACCGTTTTACCCATCAAAGCCATGTAGAAAAAATAATATGGGAAATAATTAACGAAGGTAATGATTCTAATGAAACCTTCTACTTTTCCTAAACATTTTTAGCCTTGTTATACCAAAGATTAGGTACAAATTACTACCCTTATATTTTTTGAAAAATAATTGATTTTACTATTGATTTTCCGGCTTAAAACGATCTATATTTGCATTTATTAAGATTAAGTCTAAATAAACAATCAGAGAATTTTCTCTTCAAAAAAAAATACGCCATGAAAAAAGGTTTCTTACTCCCAGCACTCTTTTATAGTCTAAACTTATTTGGTCAGGCGACTAACCAGGACAGCATAAAAAATCAAGAGCTTGATCCTGTGGTCATTGTTGGAGACAGAGCAAAATATATTTCGGGTTCTGGTCAGTACATCAACATTTTAAAAATAGAGAAGCTGAATCAGCCCAATGTGAATAATGTGCTTCGTATTGTTCCTGGTGTTAATGTTAGAGACGAGGAAGGATTTGGCTTAAGGCCTAATATAGGTTTACGAGGTACCCCCGTCAACAGAAGTGCAAAAATTACCCTCATGGAAGACGGCATTCTTATTGCACCAGCACCTTATGCTGACCCCGCCGCGTATTATTTTCCTACTTTTTCACGGATGCAAGGGATTGAAGTATTAAAAGGGAGCAGCCAAATTAAATATGGTCCATACACCGTTGGTGGGGCCATTAATCTTCTTTCTACAGTTATTCCTAATACCTTCAAAGGCTTTGCCCAAGTTGGATTAGGAAGTTTTGGAACGAACCAACAGAGGATTTGGGTAGGTGATTCCCGGAAAAATATTGATTATGTTTTCGAAATTAACCGTATTGCTTCTAACGGATTTAAAGTTTTACCGAATGGAGAAAATACAGGTTTCGACCGAAGAGATGTGATGGGAAAAATTCGTTGGCACACTGATGAAGATGTAAAAATTGCTCAGTCTGTTATGTTGAAAATGGTGGCCAGCGTAGAAGATGGCAATGAAACTTATCTTGGATTAACTTATGAAGATTTCCAAAAAAACAGGCTAGGCAGGTATGCTGCAACGCAAAAAGATATATTAGATATGAATCATAATCATCTTTCTCTGACACACACTATTTCACCCGTGGAAGGATTAAAATTTCATACAACAGCTTACTATTCATTCACTTATAGAGACTGGGCAAGGGTAAATTCCATCGCTGGACAGTCCTTAAACAATATTTTACAAAATCCAGCCTCCTTCGCCAATGCTTATCAGGTCATGACTGGAAATGCTAACGGCGCTATTGACTATCAAAGTGCTGAAAGAACCTTTTTCTCAAAAGGTATCCAAACCAATGCTCAATATTTGTTTGTTAAAAATGACTGGACTCATAAAATACAATTCGGTATGCGTTATCACCTGGATCAGGCGGACAGGTTTGCGACGCGTTCAGCTTACAATATGACCAACGGAACCATGATTTTATCAGCGTCCGGAATAAAAGGAAATCAGGAAAATCAAATTAGAAATGCGCAAAGCTTAGCTACTTTTTTAAATTACGATATAAGTTTCAAACGTCTGAAAGTAAGCCCTGGCGTAAGGTATGAAAATATAAACTTTGATTTTCAAAATTACGGAACGGCTGATAATGCCCGTTTAGGAACGGTACTTAGGTCGGCAGAAAACCAATTAACCGTTATTTTACCCGGCATTGGCCTGCATTATTGGTTGAACGAAAATATGAATTTGCTTGGTGGTATTCACAAAGGATTTTCACCTCCTGGTATGCCTTCTGTCACAGCAACGAGCGGTCAGGCGAGAATGGAAACATCCGTTAATTACGAATTGGGGTATCATTTTGAAAAAAATGGATATACTGCACAAGTTGTTGGATTCTTTAATAACTATTCCAATATTTTAGGTTCTGATAATATGTCAGGTGGAGGTGCTGGAACAGGAGACATGTTCAATGCTGGAAACGCACATATCCAGGGGATTGAGATTAGTTTTGAAGGCAACTTACTTTCCAATAAGAATAATCCGTCTGGTTTAAGCTTTCCTGTAAGCCTGGCATATACCTTCACCGACGCGAGATTTCAAGAAACCTTTATTAATGGAGGCGGTGATTGGGGAACAGGTAGAATCAATCAGGGAGATAGAATTCCTTTTATTACCCCACATTTATTAACAGGCAATGTGGGTGTGTCGAACCAGAATTTTGATCTTACCCTAAGCAGTCGATTTACGGGAATAACCAGGGTAAAGCCGGGAGCAGGAGCGCTCATTATTCCAGATAATGTAGTAAAATATACAGACGTAAACGCATTGGCAGGATTTTTAATCATAGATCTTTCAAGCAATTATGATGTAACTAAATCGGTAACGGCTTTCGCCACCATTAATAACTTAACCAACAGTAAGGCTATTGTTGCAAACCTGCCTCAAGGATACAGACCCAACATGCCTTTAAGTTTTAACACTGGTTTAAAAATCAGATTTTAACTTATACCCTAAATCTTTAGTTAGCATATTAAATGATGGCAAATATTAAGGAAACAGTAAAATAGGTTTTTCAGCGGAATGAAAGTTATATTTCCCAGCTATTGGAAAATATAACTTTCATAAGATGGTAAAAAAAGGTATTTTTGTCATAGAACCGACAATTAAATCTTTACTTATTTTACCTCGTATTCTTTACCAATGAATTACCTAAAGTCTGCCGCTCTTTTATCTTATATAATTTTTAGCCTGCTAAGTTGTCATCCGAGATATCCGGGTACTTTCGACAATGCCGTTCGTTATCAAATTAACGACTCCATTCCCGAGGATAAAAAATTGCTGGCTCTGATTGCCCCATACACTGAAAAGCTAAATGCTACCATGTTATCTGGTTTAGCTCCACTTTCAGGAGAATTGAAATTGGGCAAGCCCGAGTCAACCCTTGGAAATTGGATCACCGATGTTTTACAGCGTTATATCACAGAAACAAAAGGAATAAATTGTGATTTTACGCTAAGTAATTATGGTGGAGTAAGAAGTAATTTTATCAAACAAGATAGTTTGCGCGTAGGTATGATCTTTGAACTACTTCCTTTTGATAATGAACTACTCGTTCTAGATTTAAAAGGAAGTGACATTGAGGCACTCGTCAGATATATGGCAAAAAGTGGATTTTGGCCAGTTAGTAAAGGAATTAATATTCTTCAGACAGACAATAAGATAGAATGGATAAAAATTCAGGGTCAACCATTGATGCCTGAACAGATTTATAAAGTTCAAATGCCTGATTATGTGGCAAATGGAGGAGATGGCACTTCATTTTTAGCCACTGCCCCCAGAGAAAAAACAGGTATGTATATGAGGGAAGCCGTCATTGAACAATTACGCATTGAGACAAAACAAGGGATTATCCAACAAGGAATACTTGACGAAAGAATTCTGATAAGAAATAATTAATATGAGAAGGAGAAACTTTATTAAATACGCCGGAGCAGGCCTAATTGTTACGGGAACAAATCCTGCCTGGGCTTTCCACTCCCTCAAACCGGAAAGTAAAAAATTAACTATTCTGCATACCAATGATTTCCACAGCAGAATCGACCCATTTCCTCCTGGCAGTGGACGAAACTCATTACAAGGCGGTGTGGCCAGGAAATCGACGTTAATTCAGCAAATCAGAGAAAAAGAGGAGAATTTATTGCTATTCGATTCCGGCGATGTATTTCAAGGAACGCCCTATTTTAATTTCTTTGCAGGTCAATTGGAAATGCAGATTATGGAATTATTAAAATACGACGCATTAACTATTGGAAATCATGATTTTGATGGAGGCATTGAAAATTTAGCCAAGCAATTGGAACAAGTCAGCTTTCCCGTATTATGCGGCAATTATAATTTTACAAACACCCCAATGGAGGGAAAAACCAAACCTTACCATATCTTTAAAAAAGATGGACTTCGCATTGGTGTGTTTGGACTGGGTATTGAATTAAAAGGATTAGTTCCTAAAAATCTTTATACCAATACTATTTACGAAGACCCTATTGAGAAAGCTAATTATTATGCAAAATTGCTCAAAGTAGAGGAAAAATGTAATCTTGTTGTCTGCTTAAGTCATTTAGGATATCAGTATTCGGAAGACAAGGTAAGTGATGTTACCATGGCCGCTGCGACTGAAAATATCGATGTTATCCTTGGTGGTCACACGCACACCTTTCTCCCTGCTCCAACAAAAGTTAGCAATCTGGCTGGAAAAACGGTATTTGTTAATCAGGCAGGATGGGGAGGAATTCTGTTAGGCCGATTAGATTTTGTTTTCCAGGGAGATAAGCCTGTTGGATTAGCCCATTCGGAAAATATAAGCGTGGGCGAAAAAAATTGGTTAGTCTAAGGTCCCTACAGTTCAAATAAAATGTGCAGCCAGATAATAAAGCAGGTTAGATCAAGTACCTTTTCTCAAATTTACATTCAGATTGTTTTTGCCGTTAAGGGAAGAGCAAGCCTTGTGAGTAAATCTTGGGAAGAGGAATTGTATAAGTTTGTGTCTGGAATTGTTACTAATAAGGGTCAAAAATTGCTTGCTATCAATGGAATGCCAGATCATATTCACATTTTTATAGCCATGAAGCCAACCTGTTGTCTGTCTGATTTAGTCAGAGAGATTAAAAAGGCAACCAATGTATATATTAATGAAAAAAAAATTATGTCCTTCCAAATTTCAATGGCAAGAAGGATTTGGTGCATTTTCATATAGCCAATCCAGTGTAATAAATGTGATCAAATATATTCAAAGCCAGAAAGAACATCATAAAAAGAAAACCTTCAAAGAGGAATACATTGAATTTTTAAGAAATTTTGAAATTGAATACAACACAGGACATCTATTCGAATGGATAGATTAAAAAATGTTGCCGCCTGGGACCAAACGATACAATAAAATATGTTGCCGCCTGGGACCAAATGGCTAGATACATGTGACCCCTCTGGGGTCAGGTCCGCAAATACAAAATGACCCCGGAGGGGTCACACGTTTATAGCCTTTTTGGCGCCAGCGGCATAATCGATCAATAAAACATTTTTTGGCGCCAGGGCCATAATTTATTAATTTGACATTTTTTTGCCGAAGGCAAGCAAAATCTCCCCTCATATCAAAATGCCAGCATCCGCAAAGCTTAGGTAGCCGGCATCGGTGTAAATGATGTGATCAATAATTTTGACATCAAGGTCGTTTCCACAGGACATGAGTCTTTTGGTAAGATTCAAATCTGCGTCACTGGCAGTTAAATTTCCCGACGGATGATTATGGCCCAAAATGATATAAGAGGCAAAATTTTCAAGGGCATGTCTAAAAATAATTTTTGGATCAACCATTGTACCCGAAACACCTCCTATACTAATTCTTTCCCTGCCAATGACCTTATTGCTTCTATTTAGCAAGATAATCCAAAATTCTTCTACCTGAAGATCAACCAGCACAGGTTTAAATATTTCGTAAGCATCAACGCTCGATTTAATTTGCGTCCTTACCGTAATTTTTAATTCTGATCGACGCTGTCCCAGTTCTAAGGCAGCGGAAATTAAACTGGCTTTAGCGGGACCAACCCCTTTGAACCGGCAGAGGTCTTTAATCGACGCCTTACTTAAAGAAGATAAATCATCATTGAAACCCTTCAATAATCTATGTGCCAATTGAACTGCATTTTCTTCAAACGAACCAGAACCTATTAAAATGGCTAATAACTCTGCATTTGACATTTCTTTTTTACCCCTCATTTTTAATTTTTCCCTTGGTCTTTCAGCTTCAGGGAGCGTTCTCATTGTTATATGAACCTGAGGATATGCTGAATCTGTTAAATCTGTTGCCATATAATGCTTACTTTTGTGTTAATGAGATTTGAATTGAGTGCAATGTCTATAATAACCAACCATTTCAAAAGGACAGAAAGCGTTTTTTTTCGCTACAAAAAAGGGTTGATTTTAGTTAATTAACCATTCAAAGCACTGATTTTAAACAGGATAAATTAATTATTTTGGCAGAAGGACAAACGTTTAAAAAAGAAGAACGATTAAAAAGCAGAAAAGTGATTGGTCAACTGTTTCGCTCGAAACAGAGCCTGGGGCACTATCCATTTCGTCTTTTATGGGCAAACATTCCCTCTACTCATTCATTGGAAAATCCCGTATTATTTACCCAGAGTGTCCCAAAAAAGAAGTTTAAGCATGCGGTAGATAGAAATCTAATCCGACGAAGAATCAGAGAAGCATACCGTTTAAATAAAGCAACCTTTTACGCTAATTTTTCCGGGGAAAATGATGAACAAATAGCCATCATGGTTATCTATATTGCCACTGAAACCTTGCCTTTTTCCATCATTGCGAATGCCATGGAAAAAATGCTGCATCGATTTCATAAAATTAGAAATAAACCAATAAAAGAAGTTTAACATGAGAAGCAAACTATTGATTGTAGCCTTTTTACATCTCACTTTTATTTTATCCGCCCAAAGAAACCTCCAATTCTTACAATTAGAAAAAGTAGGAAGCATGAAGGTTGAGAAAATTTCTCTTGGGACCGTCATCACTTATTCCATAAAAGATGGACAAGGCTGGTACTCCTCCGAAATAGCTAACTTTTTGTATAAAGACCAACTTATAGCCATGGCCGACAGGACTATTCCGTTAAATGAAATTACGGCCTTGCGATATGATAGAACCTGGCCCAGAGCCATAGGCAGACAGATAGGACTATTTGGCCTGTCCTGGTCTGGATATGCTTTTGTCGGCACCTTGACAGACGGAAGGCCGGAGACTAGCTACAGAACTTCCGATGCTATTGTAACAGGAAGCGCCCTCGCCGTTGGTTTGTTATTGCCAAAATTGATTTCGTTTAGAGTTAAAAAAATTGGTAAAAAATACAGACTTAGATTATTGGATCTAAGGCCTGAGTGATATTTTTTTGATAAAAAAATAAATAAATGCCTCTACATTCTTTTGTAAAGTAAAAAAAAGGTCATTTTTGCGAAGTTAATTTTTAAAAAACACGAGTATGTCAAGCGAACAAACTATCCCTTCAGAAAAAACAGTTTCTGAACGCGCTGCCGATTTAATCAGAATTCTTTCCGCTTCCATGGTTGAGCGTGCACAATCAGGTCATCCTGGAGGACCAATGGGAGGGGCTGATTTTATGCACATACTCTTCACAGAATTCATGGTTTTCGACCCTGAAAATCCTCGTTGGCCGTTTAGAGATCGCTTTTTTCTGGATCCCGGACACATGTCGGCTATGTTATACGCCCAAATGGGTCTTTTAGGATATTACACACCCGACGACTGGAAGCAGTTCAGACAATGGGGAAGTCCAACGCCAGGACATCCTGAAAGAGATTTAGATAGAGGCATTGAAAATACCTCAGGCCCTCTTGGTTTAGGCCATGCCTTTGGTGCCGGTGCCGCTATTGCAGAACGATTCCTGGCCGACAGATTTGGAGAATGGCTTTCTCATCATACTTATGTATATATATCTGATGGGGGCATTCAGGAAGAAATTTCTCAGGGCGTTGGTCGTATTGCCGGTCATCTTGGTCTCGGAAACTTAATCCTTTTTTATGATGCTAACGACATTCAACTTTCTACCAGGGTCGAAGATGTTACAAATGAAGATACTGCCGCTAAATACAAAGCCTGGGGTTGGGACGTTCAAACCATTGTAGGTAATGACCATCAGGCGATTAGAAATGCTTTGCGTCAGGCAAAAATGGCTACAGATAAGCCTTCCATAATCATTGGAAAAACGATTATGGGTAAAGGTGCCGTTACCGCTGAAGGAAAATCGTTTGAAGGTGAGGTAGAAACTCATGGTAAACCTTTAGGAAAATCGAACGCGTCTTTTCCTGAAACTATAAAAAATTTAGGCGGCGACCCTGAAAATCCTTTCCTGGTTTTTCCTGATGTCGAAGAATATTACGAAGCAGTTAAGGAAAAATGTATCAATGCCGCGGGAAGAAAGAAAGATGAGGAATTAGAATGGAGGCAGGCGAATGCAGAAAAATCTTTACTCCTCGATCAATATCTCAACGGCGTATTACCTGAACTCGATTGGGAAAATATTATTCAAAAACAAGGTGACGCTACCCGATCAGCGTCGGGAAAAGTGCTGGAATTATTTGCCTCGAAAGTAGGAAATATGATCGTTGCCTCAGCAGATTTATCAAATAGCGACAATACTCAGTCTTTCCTAAATAAAACAAAAGCCCTTAAAAAAGGAGACTTTTCTGGTTCTTTCCTTCAGGCAGGTGTTTCTGAACTTACTATGTCTGCGCTATCAGTTGGTATGGCGCTTCATGGTGGTGTAATACCCGTTTGTGCTACCTTTTTTGCCTTTTCCGATTATATGAAGCCCGTTTTACGTCTGGCTGCCCTTATGGAAATCCCTACTATTTTTATCTGGACTCACGACTCTTTCAGGGTGGGTGAAGATGGACCAACCCATCAGCCTATAGAGCAGGAAACTCAACTGAGATTACTGGAAAAATTACATAATCATTCTGGAAAACCTGGTTTTCTTGCCCTTAGACCTGCAGATGCCGATGAAACTACCGTGGCCTGGAAAATGGCTATCGAAAATACTGAAACACCCACTGGATTGATTTTATCCAGGCAGAATATCGTCTCGCTTCCAGCTACTGATGGGGTTTCAAGATATCATAATGCCCTCGGTGCTCAAAAAGGTGCCTATATCGTATCAGATTGTGAGGGAAAACCCGATATCGTTCTTGTTGGAAATGGTTCTGAAGTGAGTACGCTTTATGCCGGTGCTCAATTATTAAAAGAGAGGGAAAATAGAAAGGTAAGACTGGTTTCCATTCCTTCGGAGGGTCTATTCTTTAGCCAATCTAAAGAATATCAAGAAAGTATTTTGCCAAATGATGTTCCACGACTTGGCCTTACTGCTGGTCTTCCCGTCAATTTAGAGGGAATTGTAGGACATCACGGCGTTGTATTAGGATTAAGACATTTCGGATATTCTGCTCCGGCCGATGTGCTGGATGAAAAATTTGGATTTACCGGTGAGCGGGTTTTTGTCGCGGCCAGTAATTTGTTAGCTTCTCATTCATAAATAAACCTATAGTTATATGAAATTTTTTATTGATACAGCCAATTTAGATCAAATTCAACAAGCAAAAGAACTTGGTGTATTGGATGGCGTTACAACGAATCCGTCATTAATGGCAAAGGAGGGCATTAAAGGAGATGCTGCAATTTTGGCGCATTACAAAAAGATTTGCCAACTGGTTTCTGGCGATGTTAGTGCTGAAGTTATTGGTACTGACTTTGCAACTATGGTTAAAGAAGGAAAAATATTGGCTGACCTGGCGCCTAATATTGTAGTTAAGGTACCTATGACGGCTGACGGTGTTAAAGCTATTTGTCATTTTACTTCTTTGGGGATTAGAACTAACTGTACGCTTATTTTTTCTGCGGGTCAGGCTATTTTAGCTGCTAAGGCTGGTGCTACTTATCTTTCTCCGTTTGTTGGTCGATTAGATGATATTAATTGGGAGGGGATGCAATTGATTAGGGATATTGCAGATATTTATACGATTCAAGGTTATGAAACGGAGATTTTAGCTGCTTCTATCCGTAATTCGAGACATATTGTTGATGCTGCCCGTTCTGGAGCCGATGTGGTTACTTGTCCTTTATCGGCTATTATGGGGTTATTGGATCATCCGCTGACGACCATGGGTTTAGAAAAATTTTTAAGTGATTATAATAAGAGTCAGGCATAATTTTTTTTAAAATTGGGTTTGGAGTT
>JANQZX010000006.1:69856-82377 GCA_030728245.1 Saprospiraceae bacterium
TTCTGCGCAGCGTTTCGCAGGGTTTGATTTGTACAAGGTGAAGCTCTTTTATAATCCTTTAGCGACTCTTCGAATATCGAATTCCAAACTTTTCACATTAAAATTTATCAGGAGACCCAGTTTACACTTTGACAATTTTAGGTAGGTAAGTAATTGGGCAAAGTGAAGATCATGAAAAGCCTCTACGGATTTTATTTCTACAACCACTTTGTTTTCGACGAATAAATCTATTCTATATCCTGCCTCTAGTTTAACGTCGTGATAAACAACGGGCATAGGACGTTGTTTGCTTACGAGGAGGCCTGCCTGCATTAGTTCATAATACAGGCAGGCTTCGTAGGCATTTTCCAACAAACCGGGACCTAATTCGGTATGTACCCTCATGGCACAATCTATAATAGAGGTAGAAATTTCATTTTCAGTCATTCGATGTACGATTAAATAGGCAGATAAGGGCTTCCCTGAATAACTGATCTGGAAATGACTATTTGTTGAATCTCCGACGTTCCCTCATAAATCTGGGTAATTTTAGCATCTCTCATTAATCTTTCCACGTGATATTCCTTCACAAAACCGTATCCGCCGTGTATTTGAACGGCTTCAATGGTTGTTTTCATGGCTACTTCAGAAGCGAATAATTTTGCCATAGCACTTGCCGTATTGTAAGGCAGGCCTTCATCTTTTAGCCAGGCAGCGCGATAAACCATTAATTTTGCTGCTTCAATATCAGTAGCCATTTGAGCTAATTTGAAACTAACCCCCTGATGTTGGTTTATAGGTTTCCCAAAAGCCTCCCTCTCCTTACTATAGGCCAGGGCGAGTTCATAAGCACCGCCAGCGATCCCTAAAGCTTGAGCGGCGATGCCAATTCTTCCACCATCGAGTATTTTCATTGCTATTTTAAATCCTTCCCCATCACTTCCCAATCTATTTTCTTTTGGAACCTTCACATCTGTATAGGTGATAGAAGTTGTATCGGAAGAGCGAATGCCCAATTTATCCTCTTTGGCCCCAATTTTTACACCATCCCAGGCAGATTCGACCAGAAAAGTACTAATACCGGCCGTACCTTTTCCAGGTTCGGTTTGTGCGATAACAATATGAATTTTTGAGGTACTTCCGTTGGTAATCCAGTTTTTTGTCCCATTCAACAAATAATAATCCCCCATATCAATTGCCTGAGTGCGTTGATGGGTAGCATCACTTCCCGCTTCGGGTTCAGAAAGACAAAACGAACCAATCCATTCACCTGAACTTAAAAGCGGTAAATACTTTACCTTTTGTTCCTCTGTACCATAATGTTCAATTCCCCAGCAAACCAATGAATTATTAACCGACATAATAACAGAACAGGAATTATCTACTTTTGAGATTTCCTCCATAGCGAGGACATAAGAGATAGTGTCTAAACCACTTCCACCAAAGAGCGGGTCCACCATCATGCCCATAAATCCAAGTTCAGCCATTTGTTTTACTTCATCATAAGGATACTGCATTGTGGTATCTCTTTGAATGACACCAGGTTTGCAAACTGTCCGTGCAAATTCCCTGGCTGCCCCCTGAACGGAAATCTGTTCCTCTGTTAATTTAATATTCATAAATTTAATTTTTTATCATTAGCGAATTTACGCTAAAATTATCAGATGTATGCTAACACAACAAACATTAGCGTAATCTCACGATTACCTTTTAAGAATTTATTTTAAAAATCTTCACTTTTTCAATCAACTTAATTATTTTGTCACAAAAAGAAACGCAATTAAACATCCATTTCTGGTGTTGTTACGAATCCTAATCAGTTTTTCTGTATTTTCCCAAAAGACGATTACTGGAAAGATTTCCTCTGCGTCTGACGGTTCTGCATTAGAAACTGCGGCAGTCTCAGTTAAAGGTACTTCTGTTGGAAGTATTACGGACGCAAATGGCACATATTCCATTCAGGTTCCCGCTGGATCCACTGTACTTGAATTCAGTTATACTGGATTTATAAGCCAGGAAATTACCATTGGTGACAAATCTGTCATCGATGTTGTATTAGAAGAAGGTGTACAACTTTCTGATATTGTGGTTATTGGTTCACGTTCACAAACGAGAACGAAGATTGAATCAGCAGTTCCTGTTGATATTATCCCTATGAAGCTAATCATCAATGATGTGGGTCAGGTCGATTTAAATCAGATTTTGACATTTATTGCTCCTTCATTTCAATCGGCAAGACAAACTATTTCTGACGGAACGGACCATATTGATCCAGCTCAATTGAGAGGATTGGGATCTGATCAGGTTTTAGTTTTAATTAACGGGAAAAGACGGCATCAATCTGCTTTAGTGAATGTAAACGGAACAGTTAACAGAGGACAGGTTGGTACTGAATTGAATGCTATTCCTGCCAATTCCATTGAACGTGTTGAAATTTTAAGAGATGGTGCTGCGGCATAGTATGGTTCCGACTCGATTGCCGGGGCTATCAATATAGTGTTGAAAAGCGAAACGGATGTATTAAGTGGCAATGTCTTCAAACAATACTTTTTTGGAATCGGCCACTCCATAGTGATCGGTATCTTCCAAAATCAAAATACGGCTGTTGCCAGCATTAGAGAATCCATAGCCATGGGATTCGTAGTCGCGGTTTTCCGCCACCCAGAGTCGGCCAAGGTCGTCCCATCAAAATGCCATCAGCTGGGTCATCATGGGTTCGGAAACCCATGTATTCACTTTATAACCTTCCTTAAGGGTCATCACCTTAACGGCTTCATCCGGGCTCAAAAACACGGCGTCTCGGTCTTAGGCTTGCGCAATGCCCCAATAGAATACATCATATCCTGGCCACTGTAGGCACTCCAAATGCTGTTCATCGTCACATCATTAAATGTGCCCGTATAAACGACTAATTGGTATTTGATGACTTTTAGCTTTCCCTTGGGGATTTGCCAATCAGCTATACGGGCTCGAGCAGGACCAATGCCCAACTGCCCGTCAACCCGCCAGCATTGAGAAAAGCCTTTGTTTTCGGGATGATCCAAAATGGCGATATGCGCCCAATCTTTCCGCCCTTCAATTTGAATGCCTACATCAAAACCCAGCCAGCGCGTTGGCCCTTTGCCGTCCTGTTCCCGCATGGTCCAGGTTTGGGTTTCGGTCAGTACGGTATTGCCCTTTTCATCTAAAAGATCATACACGGTTTCCCATTTCACCACCAGCCCCTTGGCTTTGATTATGGTAGCGGAAACCCGCCGCCAATAATTTCCTTCGGGATGGTGAAAATAATCCCGCCCATTGACCCGGGTGAAACCCTAATAAATGCCGGTTTGGTGCTTGTGGTGGCCGGGACTGTATTCGGTCAGAACGCCATTGCCATCTGGTGCGACAGTGGGATGTAAAAAAGGCCAAGTATCGGCTTTGGCATTTTGGGTAAAAACAGGCGTTTTATCTTTGGCCGTAAAAACGTATATCGTACCAAGTGTTTCGTCCTGGACGAGGCGAAATTTGGCGGCAGCAAATTGCGTGCCCTTTAGTTTTAGCACTTTAGGCATTAAACCAAACCAAGCAGGGCAAGGGAGAAAGTGTAGAGTTTGGATGTCATATTTTACAGATTTTGGCTTTGAAATATCTCAGATTATCCATCTATGCAAAGTAAGAGATGCTAAGTTATTAAAACCTTGGGTACCCTTGGTACTGAACCCAGTCAAAATCGGCATACTCTTTTGTCGGATTCCAGTTACTGGTAGCATAGATTCCCAAATTGGTTCCTATATACCCTTTGCATAAAGCCAGATTACTATCGGTTTCGGAAAATAAGCTGAAATTTTCACCTCCGTCCAGTGAATACATGTATTGGTATTTGTCGCCTTTAGCCACGATTTTGAAAGTGATTTCGCCTTTGTATGCAGCAATGGTTTCCTGTTTTCGCAACTCCAGATCTTTTTCCCGCCCTTTAATCACGAGCTTCAAGGTTATGCCAGTTTTACTTTTTTCAATCGTAAAATTGATATAATTGTCATCCTGTTGAAAAATACTGATACCAGCTTCCGCCTGTTCTTTTTCAGGGATAAAATTCATTCTTGCACTATACTCGAAGTCTGTCTCTTTCTGACGAATACCCATCAGGCTATAGCGTCCCCGCAAAGTAAATGTTTCAGGTTTCAGATACAGCCTTAGGAATCCCTTTTTTGCACTTAAAGAATAAGTGTTGGGCTGAGGGACTCGCCGAAAATTCCATTCTGGATGCAAATCCTGTTTGTTAAAATTATCAGCAAACCCATCGTTGTAATTTTGTACTTTATCTGCAAAAGGAAGTGGTGCATAACGCTCAACTTTTCCCGTTGCAGGTGCTACAACCGGCCAAAGGTATTCTACGGGTTCCCATTGTTCTTCACTTACTTGACGCCATCGAGCTATGGCGGGTTCCCACGTTACCGGCATCAAAAACGTCTCGCGCCCCATATTCGAAGTACCTTCTTTGTCATTTCGGATTCCTAAAGCTACCATGTACCACTTCCCGTCTTTAAGTTCAACCATGTCAGCATGCCCAGTACTGTGCACCCAGTTGTTTTTTGATAAATGCCTTGAGGTAAAAATTGGGTTGCGGGGATTGGATTCATAAGGGCCAGTTATTTTGTCACTGGCTGCAATCATCACCGCATGGTTATAACTTGTACCTCCTTCAGCTACCATCAAATAATACTTGCCGTGTTGTTTGTACATGTGCGGGCCTTCCACGCAACAACCACCACAAGCCCCTTTCCATACCGAGTGACGTTCACCCACGAGTTTCCATTGCTTCAAGTCTAATTCTTGAACCCATATTTCGCCAATACCGTTTTGGGTGGGCTTGCCAACGGCGTGCGTTCCCACAAAATAAACTTTCCCATCATCATCGAATAAAAGGTCGGGGTCAATACCCGGTGCATCTTCTATAACGTGCGGGTCAGACCAGGGGCCTTGGGGATTTTCAGCCGTGATGATAAAATTTACCATAATCCCATTTCCCCCAGAAGGTGGAGAATACACATTAGTTACAACAATGTAAAATGTGCCATTATGATAGCGAATAGTTGGGGCGTGTATACCACCATTTTGCTGCACATCCACCAAATTAACTGCCCCTGTTCCCTGATTTTCCCTGTGCAAGCCATAACCAATTAATTCCCAGTTCACCAAATCTTTACTGTGGTGAATGGGTAGCCCGGGGAAATATTCAAAAGTGGAATTGACAATATAAAAATCATCACCCGCCCTGCAAATGGAAGGATCGGGGTGGCCACCTGGAATAATGGGGTTAATGAAGGTTGGCCCTTGTGCATATATTAATGCTGGGATAAAAAAAAGGAATACAAGAATGTTATTCATTATTTTCTGCATGATATTCATTTATAAAAAAAACGAGAAAAAATAAATCCCTTTGCATCCCTTGATTCTATGGATAATGAAGGAACTTATTTTTTCACGCTTATATTAGTAGTGAGTTTTGATTATTCCACTAGGGCTTTCGAGTTAATTTATGAATATTAATCTCATTAAGCGGAAAAGGGAAGGCTAGCAAATCAGCATATTGACTATATGGTTTTATCCCGCCGCCTTCTTTAGCCGTTTTAACAATTCCCTTTTGAAGTCGTCTGGTATTGAGGTAATGGTCGCCCAGTTCAATAGCTAGTTCTTTAGTTCGGTCATTATACAGGGTATCAAGAGCTGCATTTTTAACAGGGATAAAAGTCAAAACAGTTGCAGGATTAGCCCTAGACCTTAGTTTATTGATATCATCTACATCTTGCTGGCCCACAGTATTATTGTTCATGATATTGGACTCCACACGGGTCAAATACATTTCCGCCAATCTTATATAAATCATGTCCATTTGATCACTGGAATATTTACCATTAATATAAGTAATACCAGGTTTCTCGGTATAAAAACCCCAACGGGCATCCTTAGGATCAGCCTTCATTAATTTCGACAACACACCATCCGGATTTAGACTGAGGCTGCCAGTTGCCTCGTTTGGTTGATAGGCATTTCGCAAATTTGACGTAGGGCGAGGATTAGCATTATCACCCGCATTAAATTTAAATGAAAAAATATTTTCACGAGAACTTCCAGGCGGTGTGAATGGTTTCATTACATCTGCTTCAAGAATAAAATTACCCGTTTTTATCACTTCATCCGCCATGGCATAAGCTTTATCATATTTTCTGTGAAAAAAGTAAATGCGGGCGGCCAAGGCGGTGGCAGCCTGGTAATTGGAAACTCCACTGACATTGTTCTTAAAATTCAGCCTGGCCTGTTCAATATCTTTTTCAATGGCATCTCTGACATCAACAATCTTACTACATGAAACCTTTTCATCCACGCCAAGAGGTTTTAGCAAAAGTGGAACGGAATACCCTGTGGACGGCAGCTCAAAATAATTGTTCAAATCAAAATAAATCAGGGCTCTCAAGAAGTGCATATCTCCTAAAACAGCTTGCCTTTGGGCATCCGTACCTTCCATGACGGATAAATCCTTCTCGGCTATGGTATTGAGCCCATTCAATATTCGATAAGCTCTTACAAACATCCCTAAATCATTTGCTACAAGATGATCGAAAAATTGAGGAAAGTTAGTATTATTCCTAACCACCACGTCACGAACCATGGCGGTTGCATACAAAGAGGATTCCCCGCAGTAGGGTACTCCTTGTCCCCCCCTAGTCAGACTGTAGGCACCATTGATTAAACCTCTCATGGCAGAAAGGTCTACCAGTTTATCGTTCGTAAGACCGGTTGCTGGGGGAATATCAAGAAAGCTCTCTTGACAAGAAAAAAATGTCAGAACTAAAGATAAGGCGATTATTATTTTTTTCATAAAACGAAATTTAGAGATGAAAAAACATGGTTAGTAGTGGAGCAAAAACAGGTACTCACTTTTCTTGCGCCAAAGGATTTGATAAGTCACTTATAATGAACCATTTAGTTTCCTACACCTTTGGCAAAATGAGCACTTGTTTTTTATCGCCCCTTAAAAATTCCATAAAACATTGACCATGTAAAATTTGGCCTGAGGCGCGCCTTTGTCCGAACCCAAGGCAGAACTGTTATTAAAATTAACTCCAGTAAATTCGGGATCCCAAAAGAAGTCAGGAGCCTTGGTAAAGGTTAGAAGATTTGAAAACCTCATAGAAAGTCTTAACCCATTCATAATGGAATTTTTGCTTCCTCTGAATGTGTAGCCAATATTGACGTCTTTTAAACGCAAGAAATCTGTGCGAAATAAATGTTCAGTAGTAGTACCCCATTGTATATTTGCAGTGGTCACCGGAGAAACATCGGTTATATCGCCTGGTTTTTGCCATCTGTCCAACAAATGGGTTGGTGGATTAATTTTATAACCCCCAAATGGATCCAAGTATCTCTTGGCATCCCCAAAACTATATTCCAATCCTACTGCCCAGGTAAACAGAAAACCCATATCCCAGTTTTTCCATGTAAATCCATTGTAAAGCCCGCCTGTATTTTTGGGCCAAGGATTACCGGTATATATGAAGTTTTTAACCCAATAATTGTTAAAATTCCCGTAAATGGCGTTAATTTGACTTGTGGTTAATGTGTTACCTGTACTTTGTTCAAGATATGTATCTTGACCGCTTTCCGAATCCACACCTTTCCAAACTACCATTTGTGAAATCCCCACTGGTAAACCTGGTTGGAGAGTGGTAGATCCCAAAAAAGAATTAAGTGTCACACCTTCGCTACGGCCTGGCAATATCTCTACCATATTGTTTTTGTTGAAATTCAAGGTAAACTTCGTTTCCCATGTGAAATTCGTATTTCTGACATTGTCAGAATTTAGCATGATATCAACCCCTTTGTTGGTGAGTATGCCCACATTTGTAGTGATAAGGTCCACCCCAGTTAAAGCCGAAACAGGATAACCCAATAGCAAATCGGTGGTGCGCTTGTTGTAGTAATCAAACTCGCCGCTGATTCTACCATTTAAAGCCTCCCAAGTCAATCCAAGGTCTAATTGAGCGGTCTTTTCCCATCCCAGTTTATTGTCTCCCAGATTACTCATAAAAATCCCAGCATTACCATTATAAGTCGCTGTATTATAATTAGTTGTAAAAGTATTGTTTCCAATCCCAGCATTTCCAACAATACCATAACTGGCTCTTAATTTCAGAAAATTTAAGGTATTCTTTAATGGTTCGAAATACTTCTCCTCACTAAGAATATATCCGACGGATGCAGCAGGGAAATAACCCCACCGGCTATTCGCTGCAAAGCGGGAAGACCCATCAGACCTCAAGCTTGCTGAAAAGAGATATTTGCCATTAAAGTCATAATTTATGCGGCTTATATAGGAATTGAAGGAGTATCCACTTTGTGAATAACCGAGTATCTTAATGGCAGCATCTTGTGGATATATAGTTGCAGAGTTGAAGAAACCCTCCCCTAAAGCTGTATTTTCTGTCCGGGCGGATTTCTGAGCTTCGGTAGCTAACAAAATATCTAGATTATGACCTTTAAACTGTTTTTGAAAATTCAGGCTATTGTTCCAGTTCCAGGAAACATTGTTTCCTATAAGTGTTCCAGCCGTAGCTCTGCCATGCCAAATAATAACACCCTCTCTAAAATGATAATCGTCATTATTCAAGAGGTTAACACCATATTCTGAACGAAACGTCAGGCCTCTTGCAATTCTTGCCCTCGCATACCAAGTTCCATAAAATTGATTACTTTTCAAATTCATGTCTCTTAGATTGATTTGGGCTACTGGATTATTTATGGGTCGGAAATAGGAGCCATCGCTGTTATAAATTGGCCAAATGGGTAACATCTCGTTAACATGACCCACACCACCAGCCCAACTAGTTGGTACTTGATTGTTATTTACATGGCTAATAGCCATCTTTGCCCCCAATGTGAAATTTTTTTTCGCCGTGTGTTCAAGGTTCATGCGAAAACCATAACTCTTATAATCATTTCCTCGGAGAATAGAACTTTGATTTTTCAGGTTGGCACTAATGTAGAAGGTAGTCATATCAGTACCACCAGACATTGAAAAATTGTGGTCTTGGAGATAACCTGTCCTTAATGTTTCATCGACCCAATTTGTATTGGTTTCCTTTGCCTGTGCTTCAGTCAATCCATTTTGCAGCACTCTGCTTTTAGGCCAGAAATCCACTAGTTTATTCCCTGAATTTACCCAAGCCTCCTGAGCTAATTCAATATATTGCTGACTGTTCAAGAGGGGTATTTTACGAGTTGGCTCAGAAATAGCGAAAGTTGAAGATACATTGATCTTGGTTTTCCCTGCAGTCCCCTTTTTTGTTGTAATCAAAACCACACCATTTGACCCTCTTGACCCATAAATAGCAGCGGAAGATGCATCCTTGAGTATTTCAATTGATGCAATATCGGCCGGATTTAAACTTGCCAATACATTGGAATTTGCAGCTGCTTGCAGATTAAAATTATTTATAGCCTGCCCAGGGTTTGAACTGCCTATTCCTCCAGCTTCTACCGGTATACCATCAATGACGTATAATGGTTCACTACTTGCTACTACCGACGAACTACCACGAATCCTAATATTGACAGCAGAACCCGCCAATGCACTACTTTGTGTTACTTGAACGCCAGCTGCCATTCCTTGAACCGCCGCTTCAAAAGAATTGACGCCCGAAAAATTTACCTTTTCAACATCCACTTTAGAGATGGAACTGGAAAGGTTCTTTCTGATTTGAGTACCATACCCAACCACGACCACCTCACTCAATGTACCTGCCTCTTTCAAAACAATACTAATGGTAGTTCGCCCGGCAATCGCCACTGTTTGCTTTTCGTAACCCACATAACTGAAAACCAAATTGCCCGTTTTATCGGCATCCTCTAATTCGAGTATATACGTGCCTATTTCATTGGTAAAAGTACCTTTTGTCGTGCCTTCGAGCACCACACTTGCACCTACGAGTAGCTCGCCTTTTTCATCGGTGACCGTACCGGTGACGGTAAAAGCAGGTGGTGAAGCCTCTTCGGGAGCGTCGTTTTCGGCAGTCTCATTTTTTAATTTGCTCAAAACAATGAAATTACCCGATACTTGGTAGCGGACACCCATCGGAGGAAATAATTCCTTTAAAACCTTTTCCAAAGTTTGGCCATTCGCATTAACAAGTACCTGTTTTTCAATCGGTATACGTGTGTCGCTGTACACAAAGCGCGCTTCGGTTTGTTCCTCTATTTGAGCGAGAATGGTTTTAAGCGATTGGGATTGTGCCTTAATGGATACCCCTCTGTTTAAGACTTCCTGGGCTTTTGCATCATGGGCTTCCACCATAGTACAAAAAGCAGCCATCAAAGTAATCTGTACGAAAGTTAGTCGCATAATGTGCCGAAGTGTTTTTTTGAAAAATAACCTTTTTTCCATAAATTTGAAGTGCTTTTGATTTTTGATAAAATGATTAAGCATTGCCTTGCTTTTCCAACTTACGACCGTCAAATCTGTGGGCTGTTGAGCAAAGGCATTTTGAAAAGCCGATGGTGTTAGCGCACCATCGGTTTGATTTTTATAAACTATTTATTGACAGCCTTCGCCATCAATCCAAATAACTGTTTCGTATTTTTGAAAGGTGGCATCAACCGTTTTACAAATCAAATCCAATTGATCCATTAGTGACAATCCGTTTAGGTTTCCGGTAAAACGGCAGTGGCTCATTTCTTTGTTTTTCAGCAAAATATCAATGGCATATACCAATTTAAGTCGTTTCAGCACAGCGGGCAAATCGGCCTGTCTAAAGTCAAAATCTTCTGTTTTTTCAATAGGATGCACTATGATCGGCACATCAACTATAATGGGCTTTAGAACGGTTTCTGTAGGCAAATAATCTACTTTTTGATTGGGGGTCAAAACCACTGGTTTTGCTATTTTTCCTGGTCTGTTTTCGTAAACCATCACTTTCCCGCTGGTCACCACCACTTCCGCTTTTTTATCCTCGTAGGCTTTAATGGTAAATTTTGTACCCAGAACTTTAGTTACCAAACCGCCTGCATAGACATAAAAAGGCTTTGTAGTATCCCGTTTTATTTGAAAATAGCCTTCACCCTTTAAAAAAACAATACGGTTTTTGACCCCAAAATCTTCCAAATAGGTCAAATGGCTTTGTGGGCTTAAGGTGATGGTGCTACCATCCTTTAATTTAAATTCTTGTTCAACATTGGTCGTATTCGACAATCCAAATTCTGCTTTCTTGTCGGTCAAAACGATCCCCTCCATACTTGCCGGCTTTTTGGTCCATAACCACACCCCACAAACAATCATACCCAAAATGCAAGCAGCAATCCCCAAACGGTAAAAAGACAATCGGAATGGAAACCGCCAGACACCAACTGTGCTGGTATCTATGCGTTTCTTTAAGCGTTTATTGGTATTTGTTTCTTCGTGGGCAGGCAAAGGGAAAGACATTGCCACAACTTGCCTTTCCGACCATTCTTCAATCAGACGCTCTTCGGCAGGGTCACAATTACCTGCTATATATTTCTCAATTAATTTATCAAATGTAAACTGTGTCATGGTGAATATTAAAATTGAAAAATACAAAATGAAAAGTCTGAGTCAATTTTTCACTTTGAATTTAATTATGATTATAATATACATATAATCGTTCTTTGATGAACTTCAAAGACTTGGTAATATGGTATTCAACCGCTTTTTCGGTCAACAGCAAGTGTGCTGCAATTTCTTTAACCGATTTATTTTCATGCCGGCTCATTCTGAAGACCTCAAGCGTTTTATCGGGCAATTTTTCTAAAACCTCATTTACCACACGCTGCAGCTCAGAATAATTCAGGATATCATCCGTCGAGAAGTTTTTCTGAATTTCTTGAAAAATAAGGTACTCCCTAAACTTGAGGTAGGTGATTTGAGACTTGATATAGTTGATTGAAAAATGCCTTACCGAAACAACCAAATAAGCCTTCAGGCAATTGATTTTTTGGCTTTCCCGATTATTCCAGATCCGTTCAAAAACATTGTGTACCATATCTTCAGCGGATTCTTTTGTCCCCAACTGGCCATACGCCACAGCATACAACATTTTCCAATAACGCGCATATATCGCATCAAAGGCCGCTATTTTGCCGTCTCGTAACCCTGCTACAAGTTGTTCATCTGTGAGTGCCCGGTAATCCATGTTTTCCCTAATGTCTCTTTATTGATGTAAAAGACAAAGAAAGTTTGGCAATCCCTAAATGGAGTATCGTTTTTTTTTCGTTTTTTTAAAAATAACAGAATAATTTCCTATTTTTGACATGGGAATCTTCAATCGTGGAAAGATGGAGTTTGGCTTGGTGGAACAGTGCAGTAAAGAAGATATGGAGTGCGTACTATAGACGATACTACTCAAAACCAAATCACAAAAAAAAAGAGGCTGTCTAAAAATATAGACCCTTTTTTTTATGCCATTTGCGCCTTGCGATAATAAATGTCCATCAAACCATTGTGCGCCTTGCGGCCTAACATGCTAGAAACGTGCGACCCCGGAGGGGTC
>JANQZX010000006.1:82477-96023 GCA_030728245.1 Saprospiraceae bacterium
ACCATTGTGCGCCTTGCGGCCTAACATGCTAGAAACGTGCGACCCCGGAGGGGTCGGTTCATTTTTGTGTCCTGACCCCGGAGGGGTCACATGTCTATTAACTCAAGGTAACTTTTATCCAAATTTCACCTTCGGGAAGGTCCAGCATTTCACCACCGTCCCCTTTTTCCACCATATCGAGTTTTTCAGCTAGCGTTTCACTACAAATATAGGAAGCATACTTTTCAACGGCGGGTTTTACAAAATCAAGGGCTTCCAATTGAATAGCTATTTTATCTGTGACATTAAAGTCACTTGATTTCCGAATATTTTGGATACGATTTACCAGTTCTCTGGCCATACCTTCAGCGATAAGTTCATCACTTAATTGAATATCGAGCGCAACGGTTAATCCTGCATCTGTTGCGACCAACCAACCTGGGATATCTACGGGAACTATTTCCAGTTCCTCTCTGGTTAATTGAATGATTTCTCCGAAAATATTAGTTTCAAAAGAACCTGATTTTTCAATTTGCTGAATATCTTCCTGGGAAAGAGAGGCAAGAGCATCTGCTACTGCCTTCATATTTTTCCCCAGTTTTTTTCCCAGCGATTTAAAATCGGGCTTCACTTTTTTCTGAATAATATTTCCAGCACCTGAAACATATTCAATTTCCTTCACATTAACTTCGGCGAGGATTAAATCTTTCACACCGTCGACCTGCTTTTCAAAATTATCATTCAAAATAGGAATTAGCATTTTCTGAAGGGGCTGTCGCACCTTCAGTTTTTCCTTTTTCCTTAAGCTAAGAACGAGAGAAGATATTCTCTGCGCATAAGCCATTCTTTCTTCCAAAGCGTGATCAATAATTCCGGAATCCGACACTGGAATCAAAGCGAGGTGAACTGACTCAGGACCTTTTTCCAATGCCCCTTCTTGTAAATTTCTATATAACCAATCGGCAAAAAAGGGAGCTACGGGAGCCATCAGACGAGAAACTACATTCAGACAAGTATAAAGGGTCTGATATGCTGCCAGTTTATCTTCTGACATTTCACCTTTCCAAAACCGGCGACGACAAAGTCTGACATACCAATTTGACAAATTTTCATCGACAAATTCCATGATTTTCCTTGTAGCGTTCGTTGGTTCGTAGGTAGCATAATCTGTATCCACTAAATGAATCAGTGTATTTAACTCCGATAAAACCCAACGATCTATTTCAGGTCTTTTTTCCAATGGAACTTCGGCAGAGGACCATTTAAACTGGTCAATATTTGCATAAAGTGCGAAGAAAGAATAGGTATTATAGAGCGTTCCGAAGAATTTTCTGGACACTTCCTCAATACCCGACAAGTCAAATTTTAGGTTATCCCAAGGCTGCGCGTTAGAAATCATGTACCAGCGCGTAGCATCGGCGCCATATTTCTCGATGGTTGAAAAAGGGTCGATACCATTACCAAGGCGTTTCGACATTTTTTGTCCATTTTTATCCAGGACTAAACCATTCGACACTACATTTTTAAAAGCAACACTATCAAACACCATTACACCGATAGCGTGCAAGGTATAGAACCAACCTCTGGTTTGATCTACGCCTTCAGCGATAAAATCGGCTGGAAAATTCTGTTCAAATTTTTCTTTATTTTCAAATGGATAATGCCATTGAGCATAGGGCATAGCCCCTGAATCGAACCAAACGTCAATTAAATCGAGTTCTCTGAAAAGCTTTTCCCCATTTGCCGACACAAGAATAATTTCATCCATATAGGGACGATGAAGATCGACGGGAACGGATTGTTGGAGACCTAAAACATCATTAGCCCGATCGATTTCCATTTTCAACTGAGCGATAGATTGAATGCAAATTTCTTCTTTAGCATCTGCACTTCTCCAGATAGGCAGAGGAATACCCCAGTATCTTGAGCGGGAGAGATTCCAGTCCTGAAGATTTTCCAACCATTTTCCGAACCTACCTTCACCTGTCGAAGCGGGTTTCCAATTAATGGTTTGATTCAACTGCACCATTCTTTCCTTCAGGCTGGACGTTTTGATAAACCAGGAGTCTAAAGGATAATAAAGAATCGGCTTATCTGTTCTCCAGCAATGAGGATAAGAGTGCACATATTTTTCAGAAACGAATAACTTATTTTCTGTTTTAAGTTTAATCGTAATGTCGGTATCTACTGATCTTTCTTCTTTTTGACCATAATCCTTCACATAACGACCCGCAAAATCGGTTACCTGCGAGACAAATTTGCCTTGTTTATCAACCAAAGGCATTGGATTGCCATTCACGTCGGGAACAGTTAGCGCGGCGATGCCATTTAGTTTGGCTACTTTAAAGTCGTCAGCACCGAAAGTAGGCGATATATGAACAATACCTGTACCATCGCTGGTCGTGACAAAATCTCCTAAAATAACTTCAAATGCCTTTCCTTCAGGAATAACATACGACAATAGTTGTTCATAATGAATACCTTCCAATTCCCTTCCCGTATATTCGCCTACTATTTCTATATAAGGAATAGGCTGATTTCCAGCTTTCATCTGATCGGGTTGTAAATCGGGCTGTTGCTCACTAAAATAAGCTGAAAATCTATCTTTAGCCAGAATGACGAAACATTCTTCCTTTGTATATCTATTGAAAGTGTGTACTTTAACGTATCGGATATCTTTTCCGACGGCCAGCGCAGTGTTGGACGGTAAAGTCCAGGGTGTTGTTGTCCATGCCAAAATAAAAGTATTGACTTCCCCTTTAACTTTGAACTGAGCGACGGCTGAAATATCTGTAATTTCCTGATAAGCATTGGGCATATTCAGCTCATGGGAACTCAGACCAGTACCTGCAGCAGGTGAATAAGGTTGAATGGTATAACCCTTATAAAGCAACCCTTTTTGGTATAATTGCGAAATCAACCACCAGACCGATTCAATATATTCATTCGTATAAGTAACATAAGGATTCTCAAGATCGACCCAATACCCCATTTGCTTTGTGATAGCATCCCATTTATCTTTATAACGCATGACGGTTTCGCGACATTTATCGTTATATTCCTCCACTGAAATTGATTTGCCGATATCCTCCTTTGTAATACCCAATTCCTTTTCCACGCTTAATTCAATGGGCAACCCATGGGTATCCCACCCTCCTTTTCTCTCAACTCTTTTACCCTTCATCGTTTGAAAACGACAAAAAATATCCTTTATGGCACGTGCCATCACATGATGAATCCCAGGCATACCATTTGCGGACGGGGGACCTTCATAAAACACGAAAGGCTGATTAGAATCTCTTTGATCGATACTTTTCTGAAAAATTTGAGCATTATCCCAATATTCGAGAATTTCCTTATCAATTTGAGGCAGATTAAGTCCTTTAAACTCTTTAAACATATTGTTTATTTTGGAAAAAGAAAGATAGTAAAATAGGATTAGAATGCAAAAGTAAGCAATTAAGAGTTTTTCTCACCTAAAGACATCGTTTGTGCACGTAAAAAAGGCAATAATTCTGAAATGACATTTTTTGATTGCCATTCTGCAGGTGTTATTGGTTTTCCGATAGATACAAAAAGGGGTTTTCCCATTTTATTTTTCACCTCAAACAATAAAAGACCTAATCTTAAATTCATGTGAATATAACTGGCTAATTGGAACCAGAAACTATTATTTCCATGAAAATACAAAGGAATAACGGTTGCTTTAGACTGAGTAATAAGTTTAACTACGAATCTTTTCCACTCTAAATCGACAGGTTCCTTCCCTGGAAAAGGGGCGGTTGCTACTGCCCCTGAAGGAAAAATAGCGATGGCTTCTCCATTTAAAAGTCTATTTATTGCTTCTTGTCGGGTATTAATATTTGTCTTCATTGCTTCCGGTATTTCCCTAAAATCAATGGGCAATAAAAATGGATCTAATTGCGGATTTCTGCATAGGACGGCATTTACCAGGATGGCAAATTTGTCTCGAACTTTTGAAATAATCTCCCCTAGCGCCAGGCCATCCACAACGCCGAACGGATGATTGGCAATAAAAATAATAGGACCTTCACGGGGAATATCCATGATTGAAAAACCATCAAAGCATAAATTTATATCTAACTCCCTGAGAGCGGCACTCATCAAATCCTTTCCAGGTAAGCCCCTATTCAACACCTCATTATACTTTTTTTCGATAAGGTTCCTACCTGTCAGGCCCTCCACCAATTGAATAATCCATTTCGTCACCCACGGATCTCCAGGTTCTGAATAGGAAAGGGAAGTATGGGTTTCTTTTGCTTTATTCATGAGGAAGTTATATTTCAGACGGTACAAATATAAGCAGCAACATTATAATTTTTCCAAAGCCAGTTCACTTCAATGAAATAAAGTGGATATGGCGCGAGGTAGGAGGATACTTAAATGAAATTGACTTAATATTACTAGCTAGTGACACAAAGACGAATTGAATTTTAAAATTTAACATGGCTTGTAAATAGTTTACCATTTCTTTGTTTTAAATTCATCCTATGAACCTTCGCAAAGCAGTTTTTGGTGTACCTGTTATTTTACTGATACTCACTATTTTTTATAGTTTGGCAGACGGGAATGGCTTCTTAACAGTTACGAAAGCTGCCAATCAATGGATATTGAATCATTTTGGATGGTTATTTGCCATAGCAGCCATTGTTGGTTTAATATTGGTTATTTTCCTTTACATTTCACCCATTGGCAGCATAATAATAGGAGGGAAAGATGCAAAGCCATTATTAAATAAGCTACATTGGTTTTCCATTTCAATATGTACGACCATAGCCGTGGGTATTTTATTTTGGGCTACTGCCGAGCCACTTTATCATTTCAATACACCCCCTGCTGGATTAGGTATTGAGGTTAGAAGTGAGTCGGCGAAGATTTTTTCTATTTCCACCTTATTTTTACACTGGACTTTTATACCCTACAGCATTTACACCCTGACCGCCCTCATGTTTGCCATCGGCTTTTATAATTTGAAACAACCCTTCCAAATTGGCAGTTTACTCATGCCAATACTTGGCGAAAAAAGGTCATTAATACTTTCCCCTTACGTTGACAGCCTAAGTTTATTTAGTTTAGTGGCAGGCATGTCGGCTTCTATGGGTGCAGGGCTACTGACCCTTTCAGGCGGCATAAATCAATTTTTTCCTGCGGCAAAAACGCAAACTAACTTAGGCATCATTGCCTTTTTTTTGACCATAACTTTTATTTTGTCCGCTGCATCGGGACTACAAAAAGGGATTAAATTATTATCGAATATTAATATCATTGGCTTTGTCATCCTTATTGGGTGGTTCACTTTTTTTGGCCCATTCACCGAAATATTGCCTCATTTTGGTTCGTATTTTTCTGATTTCGCCACTACTCTTATCCCCAAAAGTTTAGCCTTAGGTATTGATAAAAGCTGGGCAAATAGCTGGACTATTTTTTATTGGGCCAATTGGCTGGCATGGACACCTATTTCCGCCTTATTTTTAGGTCGATTGGGACGAGGTTATAATATCAGGACATTTATAAGATTTAACCTTCTCTTTCCGAGTATTTTCTCCATGATCTGGATGTTTCTATTTGGCGGGTATTCCCTACATTTCGACCAGGTATTTGATGGCGCGTTATATCAGCTTTTGGTAAAAAAGGGACCGGAAACTATTATTTTTGAATTAATAAAACAACTTCCACTGGCAACCTGGTGGATCATTTTTTACTTCCTTTTAGTCTTCATATCCTTTGTAACGGCAGCCGATTCCAATACATCGGCAATGAGCGCATTAAGTACCAAAGGTATTTCTGAAAATGAGGAAGAGGCACCTTACCAAATCAAAATAATTTGGGGTATAATCGTTGGCCTCACCGCCTGGATCATGGTAAGCCAGGCGGGCATAGATGGAGTAAAAATGGCCTCTAACCTGGGTGGCTTTCCCGCCCTTTTTTTATATCTTTTCGTTATTGCGAGCACTTTTCGCATGCTAATTCAGGGTAAAAAGAGTACCGTATTTAAAGAAGGTACAAAATGACCGATTGGGAAAAGATATTGATACTTGGCACTGATCATCTCCCCGTAACCCCTGAAATACGAGCATTTTGGGCATCCGCCGGCATTGATTCTGCTTTAAATGATACTGCATTTATGCGCTTTTCTCTGGCCATGCATGTTGGCTTTAAAAAAATATCTCCTACTCTTTCTAAACCAGCTTCCGAAAAGACAAGCCCTTCATACCTTGAATATTCAGCTGATACCAATGTAAACATCGGGACAAAAAACGAAAAAATCGTTTCGTTTCAGGAGCTTACTTATCTTAAAAAAATATTTAAAAACACCTGTTTTCTGGACTTACAGATAGCCCTGTTTAACAGGGTGAAGGAAGGTCACAGATTTGTTCCCGTTTTGCTCTTACCCACCTTATTTGATATTGCTTGCCAGGATGCATTTTATTACAAGAGATTGCAACCTGTCATTCCCGAAAATGGATACCATTTATTGCCAAAAAATAAAAAATGGCGTTCACTATTACCGTCAAATGATGAGAATGTATGGTATGTTGGCACTTTTTCTGAAAGAATTGCTTTATTGACTCATCTGTGCGTTCACCTACCTGACAAGATAGAAACCATTCTTTCCAGCACCTGGAAAGAGGACAGTTCGTATGATAAAATTCATTTTTTTTTGCTTCTTGAGAAAATGGATGTTCTACCCGGTGATTATTTGACAGACCTGGCCAGAAAAGACAACGACTTTGAATTAATTAAGATCTCGACCCGAATCAGATGTAAATTACTGCCTGATGATAAAGACATTGAACAATTAAAAACCGATATTTTAGCTTGTTTTAAGTTCAATGAAAATACCCTTTGGGTTCAAATGCCAGCACCTTGGCCTGAACAATGGCGACGTCTGGGCTTCAATGAAGATAATAAAAAATCAACGGCCTATCTACCCTTTGTTTCCATTTTCCACCCCTCTATTTGGCATGAAAATTTACAGGTAAGCCCGGAGCAATTCTTAGATATTTTACTTAAAGAAGCTATTTATAAGCTTTGGCTACCGCATCTTACGCAAGCGGTATTGCATTATAAAAGCAATGAATGGGCATTTTATTTGTTACAATACGCCATTGAATATCCTGAAACCTGTGCTTTATCAGATGAGGTAATCACCGCTCTTATAGACATACTTTCAGGGGAAGAGTCCATTAAATTAACGCAGAAATATTTGCTTTACTGGAAGGAACCCATTGACGCTGATCATATTTTATATAACATTATAATACATCCGTATCTAAGCTGGTCGGAAAAGAACACACAACATTTACAATTTCACTTAGTAAAAATGTGGGAAAAATATTTAGTCCGAGGATTTTTTGCCTTTGAACACTATGAGGAACTTTTTTTACTGTATGCGAGGCGTTGTAACCTAACAGAAACTATAAATGAAGACGGTTGGTTAGAAGCATTAGACATACCATCAAACCAACCGTCCTTATTTTTTGCCTTCAATGAAATAATAGAAATACGAAAGAAGGTTAGCCAGCTATTATAGATCCATAAAAAGCAAGATAGGGTCTTCCAGTAAATCTTTAACTTTAACTAAGAAAGTGACCGAGCTACTTCCATCGATTACTCTGTGATCATAAGACATGGCGAGATACATCATTGGACGAATCTCCACTTTACCGTCTATAGCGACGGGTCTATTTTTGATACTATGCATACCTAAAATAGCTGATTGAGGTTCGTTTATAATAGGTGTACTCAGCAAAGAACCAAAAACGCCACCATTGGTAATGGTAAAAGTACCTCCAGACATTTCGTCTAAGGTTAAGGAACCATTTCTGGCTTTTTGAGCCAGAATTTTTAGTGCTAATTCAATATCAGCAAAGGAAAGAGACTCAATATTTTTTATAGGTGGAACGACAAGTCCATTTGGGGTAGAGATAGCGAAAGAAATATCGGCATAATTAGGTAAAACGAGCTCTTCGCCGTCAATTCTGGCATTGATTTCAGGCATTTCCATTAACACCTTGGCACAAGCTTTGGCGAAAATGGACATAAAGCCAAGTTTAATACCGTATTTAGCGACAAATTTTTCTTGATATTTATCGCGAATTTGCATAATTGCGGTAAGATCCACTTCATTGAAAGTGGTTAGCATTGCCGTCTCATTTTTGGCACTAACCAACCTTTTTGCAATAGTCCTGCGCATGCGGGACATCTTTTTGCGTTCCTCTGTTCTTGAAAAATGGGCTGGGGCAGACACTTTAACTACACTAGGTTGGTCCTGTTGTTTGGCGGGAACGGCCTGTGCGGCGTCAGCCTTAGTAATTCTACCATCCTTTCCTGATCCTTGTATGGAATTTGCCGGAATACCCTTTTCTTCCAGTATTTTTGAAGCAGCTGGAGATGGGTGACCTGCAGCATAAGTATTTGCCGCCACTGGGGCCGCCTTTTCAACTACCACAGTAGGTGCAGAGGTTTCCTTAGGCGCAGTTGGAACGGTAGCAGCTTCACTGACAAAAGAGGTATCAATGGTTGCTACCAACGCACCGATAGTAAGATCATCACCTTCTTTTGCCACATAAGTCAACTTACCCGTTGCTTCTGCTGGAAATTCCAGCGTAGCTTTATCGGATTCAAATTCACATATAGGCTCATCTAATTTAACTATTGCCCCTTCTTCTTTAAGCCATCGAGACAACGTAACTTCATTTATGGATTCACCGACGGGTGGCACCCTCATTTCAATCAAACTCATATCGCTTCAAATATATTTAAATAATTTGTTCAAATTTTCTTCAATGAATCCCAGGGCCTAAAAACAAAATAGGCACCTATCAAAACAAAAGGAATACTTAGCCATTGACCAGTGCTAAGTGATTGACCCAAAGCAGATTCGAAACCACCTTGACTCTCTTTAGTAAATTCAAGGAAAAACCGAACGCCCCAAACTAACATCATAAAAGCACCGAAAAGGTAGCCTGGCTGATGTCTTTTTTCCGTTTTCCAATAAACAAAATAAAGGATAAAAAAGATGACAAGATATGCCAACGATTCATATAATTGCGTTGGATGTCTTGGTAATCCATCTCCTTCTCTTACGAAGATAAAAGCCCAGGAGACATCGGTTGGTTTACCTAAAATTTCGGAATTCATTAAGTTCCCCATACGTATAAAGAATCCTGCGAGGGCTGTGGGCACCGCAATTTTATCAAGCATCCAAACCATTGGTTTTTTCGACACATTTCTTGAAAAAAGCCACAAGCCAATAAAGATGCCAAATGCTCCCCCATGACTAGCCAACCCACCATGCCATGTTTGAGGAATTTCAATTAAATGCTCTTTATAATAATCCCAATCGTAGAAAAAAACATGTCCTAATCTTGCCCCAATAACAGCCCCTAAAACAATATGAATGAAGGCAGAATCCAACCATTTTTCAGGTGCTCCCTCCGCCTGATACATTTTCCGCACCATATATAGGCCTATTAGAAAGCCTGATGCAAACAGAAGCCCATACCACCTAAGAGAGATACTTCCCAGAGAAAATATTTCAGGATTAGCGTTCCAATTTATATAATTCAGTATCATTTTTCAAGATATTTAAAAAGCAAATGAAATCGAACACAATTTAGGCATTTTAAATGGCTAAGGTATTATATCTCCATTCAATAATTTTTTCTTCCGGAACAAAAGGCACTTTATCGGACAATCCTAGTCCATCAATGGCTGCGGAAACTATGTCTTTTTTAGTAAAATGAGATTTTTCAATACCCAGAAAATGATTCCCGGCTGCTAAAATGACAGATTCCGGCACCATACCCACCAATTCGGAACCACTTACCTCTACGCCGTAATTGGCCGCTAACTTTTTACAAGTTTCAAAAGCTTGAACCCACGATGTTTCATTTAAATCCATAAGATTCATAGAAACCTGAGCGCACTGGAATTCTGGAATAAACCAACCAATAGCGCGCACCCCTTTACATAAACCAGGTATAATCGTCTTATTTCCTTGATTATCTATGGCAATGTACCCAGATTCTCTTAATTCCCGAGCTATTTTATTCGCTATGGATACATCCTTTGAGTGTAAATTTACATTATAAGCCAGCATAATATCTCTGGCACCAACAGCCAGAATTCCCTTTTCAACTGACACCTCGGTTGGGCCAAAATCTGGTTTCCATTCCGGATAATTTATCTTCTGAAACCAGCCTTCATATTCCCCAAAACGGATTTGGGAAAGCTTCATACGATGGGTTAAGACTGCATTTTTCTCGTATCTAAAAACGGGGAGATGGCATACGGCGGCTACTTTAATGGCCAACTGCTCTGCCAAAGCCATTGTCTGTTCCATAGTTACTCCAATCAAAGGCACTAAAGGACACACATCCACAGCACCCATTCGGGGATGAGTGCCGGTGTGTTTACTCATGTCAATGAGCTCATAAGCTTTACAAATTCCCAGGAAAGCAGCTTCAACAATTTGTTGAGGTGGGCCAACAAAGGTAATCACTGTTCTATTTACAGAAAAACCAATATCTGTATGTAGGATTTTTACGCCACTGACTGATTCAATAGCTTGTTTTATTGACGCTATACTGTCGGGATTCCTACCCTCACTAAAATTGGGCACACAAGCCACTAGTTCCTTTTCCATATAGCCCAAATATCATTCAGTGAGCGTAACTTGAACATCTTCAGGACTATTTTGTCCCATTTTAAGAATTTTAATTTGATAGGGATGAATGAAAATTTCCTGATTTTCGACAGGAATACTTTCACATGATTCCAAAATTAAGCCAGCAAGGGTAACATAAGAATCACTTTTTAAGAAAGGAACGGGAATAAATTCATTTATTTCGTCCATGGGATTTTGCGCTTTAATCCTAAATGAATTTTCTTTCATTTTTTCCACGATAGGCGTCTCTGTATCGTGTTCATCTTGTATTTCACCCACCAGCTCCTCGATAATATCTTCCAAAGTCAACAGACCAATGGTTCCTCCAAATTCATTGACAACGACAGCCATCTGTGTTTTCTTACTTTGAAACAGCCTTAACACTTGCAAAATCTTTTTATTCGCAGAAAGGAAAAGGATAGGTCTAACCATATCCTTAATTATTTTATCGGGATTTATCTTAGAGCTGGATAACAAATCTTTAGTGTGAACAAAGCCAATAATCGCGTCCATACTGTCTTCATACACGGGATATCGGGAATAACCTTCCTCGATGGCAATATCAATGGCGTCAATCACGGTTAAATTTGCACTTAAGCCGACGAGTTGATTTCTAGGTTTAAGCACTTCTTTTACGGTTCTGTCGTCAAAGTCAAAAACATTTTGAATAAGTTCTCTTTCTGAGGCTTCAATAGCACCACCTTCAGCACTTTCGGCAATAATTAACTTCAATTCATCTTCAGAATGTATATCACCGTGAGGCACAGGCTTAATACCAATAATTCTCAATATAAAGTTAGCGAAACCATTTAGTACGATAATAAAGGGACGGAAAAGGAGATAAAATACTTTTAGTGGCAAAGAAACAGCCAGGGCGGTTTCTTTAGGATGTCTTATAGCCAGCGATTTAGGAGCCAACTCACCAAAAACAATATGAAGAACGGTAATAAAAGAAAAGGCAATAGGAATAGCTATTTTGTGTGCAGCACTTTCAGAAAACTCGAAGCCCAGCCAATCCATAAAATTTAATATGATTCGGGTAACCACGTCTTCACCAATCCAGCCCAAAGCTAAACTAGCCAGGGTAATTCCCAATTGAGTGGCAGCAAGATAAGCATCAAGATTTGATACCACGTTATGTGCCATTTTTGCATTAAAACTTGCATTATTATTCACTTGAATCTGCGAAATTCTAACTTTCACAATAGCAAATTCAGCAGCTACAAAAAAACCATTTAAGAATACTAAAAAGAATGTTAAGAAAATTTCAAGTCCCATCTAAACGAATATTTATTCAAAAAAAGCAAGAAGATTAAAAATATAGCACAAAGATAATTTATCTGAGGGCATCGTATAATATTTCTGCGGGGTGAACCGCTGATTTGTTTGTTCCATCAAAAATCTGGTGTCTGCAACTTGTTCCGGAAGCGGCAATGATGACCTCCTTTTCATTTTTACGAATTTCAGGGAAAAGCACCAATTCACCAATTTTCATGCTCAAATCATAGTGTTCCTTTTCGTAACCAAACGAACCTGCCATGCCACAACAACCCGTGGGAAGCACTTCCACCTGATAATTTTCAGGCAAATTCAGGCAAAAAGCGACATCACTTTGCGACGCTAATGCCTTTTGATGACAATGCCCATGTAATTTTACTTTAGCTTTCTCCTTTGTAAAACTTTCTTGCGTGATATTTCCCCTTTCAACTTCCCTTGCGATAAACTCTTCCAGCAAAAAAACATGATTTTTGACGTTATTGGCAACATTTTTCCATTTTTCCTGCACTAACCTCGGATATTCATCCCTAAAACTTAGCACAGCAGAAGGCTCAATACCAATAAGTGGGACAAATTCAGAAACTTTACCACCTAAAAGAAGAAGGTTTTTCTCCGCAGATTTTTGGGCATGTTTTAATAAACCTTTTGAAATGGCTGCCCTTCCACTATCCACATGATCGGGAATTTCCACCTGATATCCTAGTCTTGTAAGCAATAAAATTGCCTTTTTTCCTATTTCTACGTCATTAAACCGTGTAAATTCATCGCAAAAAAACAAGACGTTACCCAGCATTTTTCCCTTAGGCTTAGGTTTATTTGATGTAAACCATTTCTTTAAATCGCCTTCAATGCGCGGGAGATTCCTTTGTTCAGCAATGCCCATAGCCATTTTTATGAAACGACTGAAGAAAGCATTTGAAAAGAAGAAATTGGCTAAAGGAGGAAAAAAAGAACCTATATGATTAAACAGACTAATATTTGCGATCATAAAGGAACGAAAGGGAATACCTGTTTCTTTATATTTCTGATAAAGATATTCCGCTTTTAACGTCGACATATCCACATTAGAAGGACATTCCGATGAACAACCCTTACAGGAAATACATAAATCCATCACCTCGTCCAATTCCTTTCTATTAAAAGCACTTTGACCTTGATTTGTGCGAGTCAGGACCTCACGCAAAACATTAGCTCTTCCCCGGGTGGAATCCTTTTCATTTTTGGTAACCATATAGGAAGGGCACATAACCCCGCCAGAAACATCGTGTAATTTTCTACAATCCCCAGATCCACTACACTTTTCAGCAGCCTTCAATATACCTCCATGAGAAGAAAAATCGAAAATAGTTTGCCATTTAGGTTGCTCCACATCTACCAGATACCGAGTACCGGCGTTCATGGGAGGCGTATCGATAATTTTGCCTGGATTAAAAATATGTTTTGGATCCCATTTATTTTTTAGTCCTTTCAATAGCTCATAATTGTGTGAACCAAGCATCAGAGGAATAAATTCTCCTCTTACTCTGCCATCGCCATGTTCGCCGGAAAGAGACCCATTATATTTTTTAACCAATCTTGCCGACGCTTCACCAATGG
>JANQZX010000006.1:96123-131096 GCA_030728245.1 Saprospiraceae bacterium
CCGGAAAGAGACCCATTATATTTTTTAACCAATCTTGCCGACGCTTCACCAATGGCTCTGAATTCATTTAAACCATCTGTGGTTTTCAGATTTGCCAATGGTCTAATGTGTAATTCACCTGCACCGGCATGGGCGTAGTACACAGCTTCCTGGCCAAATTTCTTCATTAATTCTTGAAATTCTGCAATATAAGCTGGCAAATCAGCTAAAGCAACGGCTGTATCTTCCACAAACTCCAGGGGCTTTTTATCTCCTTTCACCAAAGAAAGAACACCAAATCCTGCCGCTCTCAACGCCATTACTTTCTGTGTATCTGGCGGATAAACGATGGGGTAAGCATAACCAAACCCCCTTTCTTTCAACACATTAATAAGGAGTTCCGCTTGATTATTTAAGGAAACTACCTCTTTATCTCTCAACTCAATGATTAGAATAGCGGCAGGATCACCTTCAAGAAAGAATCTATTTTTTTGTTGCTCCTTATTTTCTTTGGTACAATCCATGATAAATTTATCCATCAGTTCGCAGGCATAAGGGCCATGTTCCATGACGGTTAACGTAGCCTCCAATGCTTCTGTCAGCGAAGAAAAATGAGCACAAAGGATGGCTTCTGCGGGAGGAGGCAAAAGATTAACGTGCAATTTTATCTCTGTAAAAAAAGCCAGCGTGCCTTCTGAACCTGCCAGCAACTCACAAAAATTAAACGGTTTCCCTCCGGGCGTAAACACCTCGGAGCGAAGCAAAAGATCTATAGCGTAACCGGTATTACGTCTATGAATTTCAGGTTTTGGAAACTGGGCTTCAATTTCTCTTCTATTTTCAGCATCATCTAATACCGAAAAAATATGTTTATACAATTCATTTTCAAGACTATCGCCTTTGGTTTTTTCGTGAAAGGCTTGTTTACTTAGGGGGGAAAAATGAACAGCATCGGCATTTGACAAAAATCCCTTTATTTCAAGAACATGATCTCTGGTTACGCCATATTTAATAGAAGTAGTGCCGGAGCTGTTGTTTCCTACCATACCGCCAATCATACATCGATTTGCTGTCGAGGTATTTGGTCCAAAAAAGTAACCATACGGTTTTAGAAAATGATTTAGTTCGTCGCGAATAACGCCAGGTTGCACCCTTACCCACCCTTCTTCAGCATTGAATTCCAGGATACGATTCATATTTTTTGAAACATCAACCACTATGCCACTACCAACACATTGACCGGCGAGAGAAGTCCCTGCAGTTCTCGGAATTAAGGAAATACCATGTTGATGAGCGAACGACACCAATGTTTTAATATCCTTTTCATTTTTTGGACAAGCTACAGCCAAAGGAATTTCCCTATAAACAGACCCATCTGTTGCATAAAGAATGCGTGTAGTTTCATCTTGAAAAAAATCACCGTCGAAATCTTTCGCAATGTCAGATAATTGCTCCCCGGGAAAATCCATATTTAAAGAATTAAATTGATATTATTACTGTAGTAAAAGCTGGTAGTGGGTTGTGACAGAGGACGTCTGGTTCGAATGAATTGCCATAAGAGTAAGGTACATAAAATGCCAATTATCCAGGGTAAAATGCGCCAGAATCTGCCCTTTAAACCAGGAGCACCTAATAAATTCATTCTTTTCCCAATTTTTTCGGTAGTCTTATGCTCGCAGGCAAAGGCCCCTCATCACTTCCGTAGGTAAGATTAACATCGTCAAGAACCATATCCAATATGGAATCCTTCCCTCTTTTGTAGCCATCCTTCAATTTATGACCATAAAATCCACTGAGTGTATTCCAATAAAAGGCGGTAAAACCTCCTCTTAAATCTCTAATCAGATAAAAAATAGGCGCTTGCACCTCCTTTTCAATCATCTTCATAAGAATCATGCCCTGGGTTTTCGATAAATTCCGCAGAGGTGTTTCAAACTCATTTTTCAGTTGATCCTGAAGTTCTCTGGTGTATTTTCTTCTTTTTCCCTTTCTCATTTCCGCCGTTTGCCGTTGAACTTCCTTAAAAATTCGAATCGCTTTTTCCGCGTAAGGATACACTTGATAGGCATACCTCCTGTATCTTTGGTACTTATTATATTCGTCCATACTGGCGAATTCCCTTCTTGAGGTTACCGTCATGTCACCAAAATTTGCCAGCACAATGGTATCTCCACAATCATCAAGAATATATTCAAATATATCTCCATTGATAAGAAGGGTCTTTTTCTCCTGGGCCTGAAGGTTGGAAAGAAAAAAAATGCTGAGGACCAGCCACAAGATTCGCATAAGCTAAGATCTAATTTTATACAAATATACAAATATAATAAAACGAATGTTTTCAGTAGGTCGACAAATCAGGTGTTTTGTCCTGCATAAGGGAATGTAAAACAGAGTTATTCCCATAAAATGATGGGATATTTAATCTTTTCTTAGTGCAACCTAACAATATACTAATGAATATTTCATCAAAGCCGGTTTCTATCCTTTTCATTGCAAATAGTGCTTATTTTTTACATCATTACTATGAACACCTCCTCACATTTTTTACATCATCGGGTTATCGAGTTAGTATTATTATTCCTTTGGACAATAATACCATGGAAAATAACTTCCCTACAGATTACGACACATACTTTTTACCATTTTTTCATGCCTATCAATTCAATGGTTTCCAACAAATTAAACTACATCTGGAACTTAGAAAAATACTGTTAATAACTAAGCCATCGGCTGTTTATTCCTTTACTTTTAAAATATCCATTGCAGTTGCCATCGTTTGCAGGGAATTACACATACCATTAATTCCAACTTTCACCGGATTGGGCTTTTTATTTATGCATCAGAAAATCATTGCTAATGTGTCAGGTTTTTTAATAAAAAAAATATTCCAGCAATGCCCAATGATCATTTTTCAAAATAAGGAGGATGGTCATTATTTCCTTAGGAACAAATGGATTCAAATTGAAAAAATAAATTTTATCGCTGGATCCGGCATTTGCCCAAGTTATTACCAACCTATTACTTACCCTGAACATGCAAAAACCAGAGTAATTCTATATTTAGGTCGCATTCAATACGATAAAGGTTTACAATGTTTAATAGCCAGTTTAAAACGCCTTAAAAATGAAAATATTCCATTCCATTGTTTGATGGCAGGTAAAATAGGCGGCGGACACCCCACTGACATCCCATTAAGCAGTATATTGGAATGGGAAAAAGAGGGCATTATACAATATTTAGGTAATCATTCCGACGTTCGCCCATTAATAGCCCTTGCAAATATGATTGTGCAACCTTCCAAAAGAGAAGGCTTATCCAGAACTATTTTAGAGGCCCTTGCCTGTGGGCGACCGGTTGTTTCTTCCACTGCACCCGGATGTGCAGAATTAATCAAAGAGGGCGAGAATGGCTGGCTTTTCCCAACAGATAACATAAAAGAGTTAACGTTTTTATTCAAAAAAATACTGCTTATGCCCTACTCAAAACTTTTGTCTATGGCTAAGCAATCGCCAGGCAGTATCTCACCCCGCTATTTCAATCTGTCTGTTCACCAAGGTTATGCCCTTTCCATAGAAAAGATTATGTGTTTGAAATGAAAAAAAATGCAAACTATATCTAACTACATGACTAAAAAATTACTTTTCCTGAGTTACTATTTTCCACCTGTTCAGGTCAGTTCTTCTATTAGACTAAGGCATTTTTATGAAGGATTTATTGCCAACGGATTTACTATTTCCGTACTTACCGGACAATTCCCAAAGAAAATGGCAGGAGAACAGACTATAAATCAACCCATTTCGAAAATTTACTATATACCCCTTATTGGCTTGCGACGATTATTGTCAAATTTCATGTTAACGCATTATACCTTACCCCTTTTGTGGAAAAAAAAGGTATTTATATCATCGCTTTTAACTTTTAGAAACCGCATTCCATTTAATATCATCTTTGGAGACGGCGGCTTAATTTACCTTTGGATAGCTTATTTCAAGGCGACAAAATGGATAAAAGACTATAAAATCACTCATATTTTCACTTCTTACAGCCCTATGGTTGACCATTTCATTGCTTTTTTATTAAAATGCACCTTTCCACGCCTTCATTGGATGGCCGATTTCAGAGACTTGCCCGTTGATGCTAAATACCCCCATTATTTGAATCGTACCTTTAGTAAATATTTTTTAAAACATTTACTAAAAAAAGCTGATGCTGTCATCTCCGTTTCAAAGGGCATCGCTAATGAATTAGAAAAATTTTACCCAAAGATTAATATATACTCAGGTTGTATTTCTCCTGAAGAAGTACAACGTCCAACGATCATATCACCAAGCTTTACCATAAATTATACAGGCTCTATTTATCCTGATTATCAGGACTTATCTCCTTTAGTTAAAGTTATTTTATCGTTAATTGAGGAAGGTAAAATGAATAAAAAAGATATCATCTGGACCTATTGCGGTTTACATCCATGTCAATATGAGCAATGGCTGATTCCACATTTTCCTAAAGAACAGATAGACATTAAAGCATATCAACCCCTTTCAGAAGTACGGAAAAGGCAGTGGGAGGCAACGATAAATCTGGTACTAACCTGGAGTACCTCCGTTCAAAAAGGCATCTTAACCACCAAGCTTTTTGAATATTTAGTTACGGGCAAACCTATTCTGGTTCTAACAAATGGGGTATTGGAAACGGAGATGAAAAGAATTTTATCCTGTTATCAAACGGAAGGCTATTTTCAAAACAGTGAAAACAAGAGATTAAAAAACTGGATAACAACAATGTATAAGGGTTGGAAAAATAACCAAATTCATCAATGTGATAGAAAAAAAATAGCTCAAAAGTTTTCTGAAAACGAGAGAAATGCAATAATAAAAAAGGTCAGCGATAGAACGCCGACCCGAAAAAACACCTAAAACCCTATTAACTAACCTAAAATTTATTTTACTCTTAAAATGATATTAATACTATCATTTAATGCTAAAATGTAAATTTAAAACATCAAATATTGATTTTTGTTTAAACTACGATACACAAAGTACGATTATAATTTAGAAAAACTCAAAATTTCTTCTAAAACTCGACGATTTTCGGATAATCTGGGCACCTTGTTCTGATTTCCGAATTTCATTTTTGATCGCATCCACCGATGGAATGTACCCTTATTTACACTGTGCAAGATAAGTTGCGTTATGGCCAAATTTGAAAATCTTTTGGCTTCATAATCAGAATTTATAGTTTGCAAATTTTTATCTAAAGAGACAGCGAATAGTTCCACATCGGGGGGAGGATTTTCAAATTCAATAATCCATTCGTGTGCGCCCTTTTCATTGTGAGATAAAAACTTAGGAGCAACAGTATATTCAATAGCAAAAACATTATACTGCTGGCAAGTCAAGGCGAGCGCTTTATCTGTATTATCTACCATTACCTCTTCACCAAAGGTATTTATAAACTGTTGAATTCTGCCTGTCACCTTTAATCTGTAAGGATTCAAGCTGGTAAATTCAACAATGTCCCCAACCTTATACCGCCATAAGCCACTATTGGTAGTAATGACCATGGCATAATTTATATTTAACGCTACCTCCGACAGGGGAACAGGCAAACTATTATACTCGTTATGATCATCTTGAGGAATAAATTCATAAAATATGCCATTATTCAGCAGAAGGCGCATACCTGAATCTTCATCGGGGTGATCGCGGACAGCAAAAAAACCTTCCGTTGCATTGTAGGTTTCAATAAATTGAACGCCAGGAAGAGGAAAAAGAGCTTTAAACTGTTCCTTATAGGGTAAAAAACTGACGCCACCATGGGTATAAAGTTGAAAATTGGGCCAAACCTCCTGAATATGATTTTTTCCTGTAATGGCTAATATCCTGTGTAAAAGAAGTAAAGTCCAGGTTGGAACACCCCCAACCATTACAATATCTGATTGATTAGCGGCATATTGGGCTATTTTCTCTAACTTTTCATCCCAATCTGAGATAAGCGCAGTTGGGATATCCGGGGCAAAAAAAGGTAGTGCTACCCATGGAAGGTGTTTAATCATTATAGCAGAAATATCGCCCACCTGTGACTGCGGAAACTCATTAAAAGGTGAAATACTACCGCCCATCAATAGGGTTTTAGCTTCAAACTGCCTGGCTTTGGGACGTAAATGATAATAAAACATCATAGTGTCCCAAGTACCCCGAAGATGGCATTGTTGTCTATTCTCTACTGAAACTGGAATAAACTTACTTTTATCCTGAGAGGTTCCTGCAGATTTAGCGAACCAGCGAACTTTTCCCGGCCATAACACATCTGATTGCCCCATCATCATTTGATGTATGAAAGGTTTCAATTGCTCATAATCGACTACGGGAATTTGCTCGGAAAATGAACGATAATTTTTGATTTGAGAAAAATTAAACGCTTTTCCGTAGCTGGTATTTTCAGCCCTACGAACTAAATACGACCGCCAATGCTCTTGTAATTTTTCAGGTTGGCTGTAAATAGAATTAAGGTACAGATACCTGCGAGAATAATAAAGCTTAAAAACACTATTTATCCAATGGCGCATAAACATCGTTATTGGATAAAGATACTCAAATAACTAAATTTCCTGAGTAATTTATCAGCCCATTCTTATTAATACCTTTCTCCCTTTCGATCCATTTGAAGAGCGTTCCATCTTAATTAGCATTAAAATCAGGTAACTCTAATTTGAGAAATTGACCAGTAAAACTTCTATCTACTGCAGCCACTTGCTCTGGTGTTCCCTCTGCTATAACTTCACCACCCCGGTTTCCACCTTCAGGTCCCATGTCAATAACATAGTCTGCCACTTTGATTACATCCATGTTATGTTCGATAACCAACACCGTATTTCCTCTGTCGACCAATTTCTGAAGGACGACCAACAAATGTCGAATGTCTTCAAAATGAAGTCCTGTAGTAGGTTCATCCAGGATATACATGGTATTTCCCGTATCTTTTTTTGATAATTCTTCGGCGAGTTTAACTCTTTGAGCTTCACCACCAGACAAGGTTGTAGCCTGTTGACCCAGAGAAATATAGCCAAGACCAACCTCCTCCAGGGTTTTTACCTTACGATAAATGGCTGGTATGTTTTCAAAAAAGCCAACAGCCTCAGCTACCGTCATTTCGAGCACATCATTGATAGATTTACCCTTATAAACCACCTCCAGTGTTTCTCTATTATAGCGTTTCCCTTGACATTTTTCACAATGAACGTGAACATCTGGAAGAAAATTCATTTCTATGACCCTCATTCCTGAACCCTGGCACTCTTCGCAGCGCCCCCCTTTAACGTTAAACGAAAACCGACCAGGAAGATAACCGCGTATTTTTGATTCCGGAAGATCCGAGTATATCTTTCTTATTTCAGTAAAAACACCCGTATAGGTTGCCGGATTAGAACGAGGTGTTCTACCAATGGCAGATTGATCAATATCAATTACTTTGTCTAAATGCTCCAATCCCAATATAGATTGATAAGGCATAGGCGGTTTCAGGCTTTTAAAGAAATGTTGCCTTAAGATTGGATACAATGTTTCATTTATAAGCGTTGATTTTCCGCTACCTGAAACACCTGTTATACAGGCTAATATGCCCAAAGGAATTTTTATAGAAACATCATGTAAATTATTGCCAGATGCACCCTCTAAATGCAAATATTTCCCTGAACCAATTCTTCTGCTTTGGGGTACTTCGATAGAGACCCTCTTACTTAAATAGTCTGCAGTTAAGGTGTTTTTTTGAGCGAAAGAGGCAGGAATTCCCTCCCCTACTATTCTTCCCCCCAACTTACCCGCACCTGGCCCCATATCAATCAAATAATCGGAAGCCAACATGATATCCTTATCGTGCTCAACGACTAAAACTGTATTACCTATATCGGTCAATTGTCTTAGTGAATCGATTAATCGTTGATTATCTCTTTGGTGCAAACCGATACTCGGTTCGTCGAGAATATAGGTGATACCTGTAAGTTGGGAACCAATCTGTGTAGCAAGACGAATACGCTGTGATTCTCCACCCGATAAAGTCCGCGCGGGTCTATTTAGGGTTAAATAATCGAGTCCAACCTTCAAAAGAAAACCAATTCTCAATTCGATTTCCTTCAGTATAGGTTCCGAAATAGTCACCTGCCTTTCCTCTAAATTTTGTGGCAAATCTTGAATCCAATTTTTCAAGGACTGTATGTCCATAGAAGAAAGTTCACCAATATGCTTACCGGCGAGTTTGAAATGAAGAGATTCCTTTTTCAAACGGTAGCCATTACATTCCTGACAGGTATCTACCACCATAAATTCTTCCGCCCAAAGTCGAACCTTTTCAGAAGAGGTATCAGCATACCAATGCATCATCATTTTAATTAAACCCTCAGCCACAATATCGTAGGTAAATTCTTCTTTTTGGTTACTCATTTTACTTGTACCGTGAAGAATTATTTTCCAGGCTTCAGCTGGTAATTCTGAAATAGGAAGGGAAAAACTAAATTTGAAATGCTTTGAAAGCTCTCTTAATTGTTTAAAAAGGGTGTTATCCCGAGGCTCTCCAAGAGGAATAATACCTCCCTCATTGATTGATTTCTGCGGATCGGGGACCATTTTATTTATGTCCACCCTGGTTAGAACCCCCAAACCATTGCATGCCGGACAGGCGCCATACGGAGAGTTAAACGAAAAGGAATTAGGAGAGGGTTCGCTATAGGAAATACCCCCAACCGGATCCATCAGGAATTTACTTAATGTAGTGGTAACCCCTGAGTCCGTATCTTGAATCATTAATAAACCTTGTCCTAGCTTCAGCGCCACTTGTAGCGCTTCATTTATTCTGGGTAATTTGTCCTCAGTCACTTGAATTCTATCAACTACCACCTCAATATCATGCACTTTATAACGATCGACAGACAGTCCAGGCGTTAAATCCAGCATTTCCCCATCGACTCTGATTTTGGTATATCCTGTTTTTCTAACCTGTTCAAATAACTCTCTGTAATGTCCCTTTCTACCTCTTACCAGAGAACCAAGAATCATGATTTTCTTTTGTTCAAAATCGGAAAGGATTCTTTCTTTCATTTGTTCCTCACTATACGCAATCATTTTTTCCCCTGTAACATAGGAAAAAGCTTCTGCTGTTCTGGCAAATAAAAGACGCATGAAATCATAGATTTCAGTGACTGTGCCGACGGTAGAACGAGGATTATTGCCTGTCGTTTTCTGTTCAATGGAAATAACCGGACTCAATCCGGAAATTTTTTCCACATCAGGTCGCTCCATTTCTCCTATAAACTGTCGCGCATAAGCTGAGAAAGTTTCAAGATATCTGCGTTGCCCTTCGGCATATAACGTATCGAAAGCCAGGGAAGACTTTCCACTACCGCTTATACCCGTGATAACAACGAGTTGATTTCTGGGAATATTTAAATCAATACCTTGAAGATTATGCTCTCTCGCACCAATAATCTCTATAAATTCCTGCTTTAAATCTTCAGGTGAGTTGGATATATCCATTATAAAACCAGTTTATTTGCAAATATGGGATAGGAAACAATAGCTAAACAAATAAACTAGTTCCCATGTTTTGAAAAATATGTTTCCTGAAGAAGACCTAAGGCTTTGGCTGTAAAGTGACCTTCATAGAGCGCTTTACCAATGATGGCACCATGGCAACCGAGTTCAAATAATTTATCTAACTCATCTACCGTCGTTACTCCCCCGCTGGCTATCAGTTTTATTTCAGGTAACTCGTGTCTTATTTCCTCGTATTTAGTTAAAGAACAACCCTTTAAGAGGCCATCTTTACTTATGTCTGTTGAAATAACATACCTAATTCCCTCTTTAAAATAACTTTCCAGGAAGGGTAATAGCAAGTTATCACTCGATTCCTGCCAACCGTCAGTAGCTATATAATCCGCCTTGAAATCAGCGCCTAATATTATTTTTTCCGCTCCGAATTGTTCCAGCCAATGCAGGAATAAAGCCTTATTTTTGACCGCGATAGTACCTCCTGTAACTTGATTGGCACCACATTCAAAGGCTGTTTTTAAATCGTCATTTGATTTCAATCCACCACCAAAATCAACCTTTAGATTGGTTCGATGTGTAATTTGTTCTAAGATTTGATAATTGACAATTTTACCAGCCTTTGCACCGTCAAGATCAACGACGTGCAAATAATTTAATCCATTTCCTTCAAAAAGTTTCGCCACTTCCAATGGATTGGAGTTATACTCGATTTTTTGATTATAGTCACCTTGCGTTAATCTTACGCACTTTCCACCTATAATATCAATGGCAGGAATAATAATCATATATACATTTTAAGGAATGAATTAGGGAGCGATATTTAAGAAATTACTAAGAATTTTTTCTCCAACCCTTCCCGATTTTTCAGGATGGAACTGCGTTGCGTAAAAATTATCTTTTTGAACCGCTGCACTAAAAGGAAAAATATAATCTGTTTGTGCTATGGTTTCAGGCCCCAACGTTGCATAGTAACTATGCACAAAATAGGCAAAAGAATTTTCAGGAAGACCCTCAAAGAGTAAGTTTTGGGTATTCAGTAGGGTATTCCAACCGACATGAGGCACATTTTCCCTCTGTTGGGGAATAAATTTTTTCACTTCAAGGGGAATAATTCCTAAACAATCTGTGTCTTTTTCCTCTGAATGTTTACAAAGAAGTTGCATTCCCAAACAAATTCCCAGGACCGGTTGGGTTAAGGTTTTAATAATCTCATCCAAACCCTTTTCCCTTAAATGATTCATGGTTGACCTGGCCTCACCCACTCCGGGAAAAATAACTTTATCGGAAGATTGAATAATCTCCGGATTATCGGTAAGAATACCTTTGAAACCGAGTCTTTGTAAGGCGGTTAATACGGAGTGTATATTTCCTGCATTATATTGAATAACGGCAATTTTCTGGCTCATAAAATCAATTTAAAGCAAACCCTTTGTGGAAGGTAAAACATGGTTTTCCGGGTCTTTTTTCACTGCCATTTTTATAGCTTTGGCGAAAGATTTGAAAAGCGCCTCTATTTTATGGTGTTCATTTTCCCCACTCACCGAAATATTAATATTGCAAGCTGCGGCATCAGAAAATGATTTGAAGAAATGATACACCATTTCCGTAGGAAAATTACCTACTTTTTCCCTTAAAAAAGAAGCATTCCACACCAACCAGGGTCTTCCACTAAAATCTATGGCTACCTGAGCCAAAGCATCATCCATGGGTAAAATAAAAAAACCATATCTTTCAATACCTCTTTTATCCCCCAATGCCTTTTTAAATGCTGCGCCTAAAGCAAGGGCAGTATCTTCTATAGTATGATGTTCATCAATGTGTAAATCGCCCGAAACGGTTATAGATAAATCAATGCCACTGTGTTTAGCCAATTGATCCAACATGTGATTAAAGAAACCCAATCCGGTTTGATGATTATAATTACCTCTACCGTCGAGATTAAGACTTACGAAAATGTCTGTTTCCAGGGTCTTCCTTGATAAGGTGACGGGCGCTCTTTGCTCGCATAAAAAGGTAGCCATTTCATTCCAATCTCTCGTTTTCAGGGCAATTACCTTATTGATTTCAGCCATATCCTTACTTACCTCCTGTATACCGAGTTCCTCATTACTTGTGATAAAAATACCTTTTGCACCAAGATTATAAGCCAATTCCATATCGGTTAAGCGATCGCCGATGACCCAGGAATTTTTAAGATCATAATCATTGGACAAATACTTTTGCAGCATCCCAAGCCTGGGTTTCCGGGTGGGAGCATTTTCGTGAGGGAAAGATTTGTCGATATATACTTCACTGAAAATAACAGACTCCTTCTTAAAGGCATCTAAAATGAATTCATGAGCTGGCCAAAAAATATTTTCCGGGAATGAATCTGTGCCTAATCCATCCTGATTGGTCACCATAACCAATTCAAAATCTGTCTCTTTACAAATACGCGCCAATGATGCAAACACAGCTGGTAAAAAAGAAACTTTCTCCTTACTATCTATTTGATAATCAGCAGGTTCAAACACTAATGTTCCGTCCCTATCTATAAATAAAACTCTTTTCATGATAAAGATTTTAAACTGGCCCATTCGCTCATGGACGCTAAAAGATTATAATTTTCCAGCGTTGTACCTACGGTAATTCTTAATCCTCCCTCGCAAAGTGGCATATTAGACCTATTTCTCACGATAATGCCTTTAGAAACAAGAAATTGGTAAAGTCCATCTGCGTCATCTACCTGAATGAGGATAAAATTAGCGTCGGAACGATTCACTTTGTTTATAAAGGTGAAGGACTTAAAATGTTCTATCAGCAGGTGTCTTTCCTTTATTAAATTGTCCACTGAGTCATTTTTTTCCTTTAAAAAGTCCAGTTGACGAAGGACAAAATCTATGGTTAAAATATTTAGATTGTAGGGAGATTTAATCTTATTCAGCAAATCTATTATTTCCATGGAGGCGAAGGCCATGCCAAATCGAATAGCGGCCAGGCCCCATGCTTTAGAGAAGGTTTGGAGGATGACCAAATTTGGAAAATTGGAGAGCTCCGGAAGGAAGCTGGTATTCTCTGCAAAGTCGGTATAGGCTTCATCGAGTACTACAATGCCCGGAAAATGATGGATTATCTGAATAATATCCTCCTTATTTAAAAGGTTACCCGTTGGATTATTGGGGCTACATAAGAAGAGGATTTTACTGTGTTCATTTGCCTGTTCGAGTATATCCTTTACGGGAAGTTGAAAATCAGTGAGAAGATTTATTTCTTTGACTTCCACACCGGCAATATCGGCTGCGACACGGTACATTCCGTAGGTGGGAGGCGTAATGACAATGTGATCTAAGCCTGGTTCACAGAAAAGACGAACGAGTAAATCAATGGGTTCATCACTTCCGTTTCCGAGGAAAATAGAAGATACGGGGACATGCCAAAGGGCACTAATTTTATCTTTTAGGGTTAATTGCAGTGGATCAGGATAGCGATTATACCCTGAATCGAAAGGATTCTCATTCGCATCCAGAAAAACAGAAGCAGAACCTTTGAACTCTCCCCTTGCCGACGAATAAGGAGTCAGCTTAAGAATATTTGCGCGCACCAGGCGGTTGAAGTCTAATTTTTTCAATAACATTGACGCATAAGTTTCATGGATGCACCTGATCCATCTTTACCAATAAATTGAAGAAGAACAAGCTTATCATTAAACGCTAAAGGTAGCGTGTGTTCGCCCTCCTTGAGAAATGAAAATTCATTTAAAACCTGCCCCGTTGTGCTATACATTCGAAGGGTACCTGGAGAAGGTAAATTCAACGTAACCGATTCGCAGGCGGGATTAGGAAATACGCTAAAAGAAATATCCTTATTTCTATCCTTATTCCTGGTTATAGAGGTAGGACATGAAAATCCGTCTTTCCCAAAATAGTGAGTTTTTAAAAATTTAACCAATGCATTAGCCGTAGCTTCAGCAAAAAACTGGAGAGATGTTTCTGAATCCCTAACGCCTATAAAATTACATTCAATCTGTATAGCATCTATTTTTCCGCTATCCACCGAGCCATGTCTCTCTGTGTTGTATCCTCCGGAAAAATAATCCTCCCCACTTCTTGGTGCGATATCTGCGGGCCCAGGCACTGCGGTATATCGTTCCGTTTCAAAAAATCCGCCCAAACTCTCCTGACCATTCAATAATTCAGCGTGACGGTATTCATTTTTATTATTTGAGGCCAAATGCCTAATACTACTTTTTTCAATAGCCGCCTGGCTGTTCAGAAAATTATTCCCACTTCTCAGATTGGAAGCAGAGAGCAAATAACCCAATTCAAGCCTTTGATTAGCGTGTCCATGACCGTGAAGATCTATCAATAAACCTCGTTGAAACTGATTAGCGACCATCATTTTGGCAGAATCAATAAACTTGTGAAAGGCATACCAGGCGTTGACAGCGTCGGGATTATCTAAAGCTGCCTCAAAAAGATCTCTGTTTGCGTCAAGTTTAGTTCTTCTCAGGCGATTAATTATAAGATGAGGAAAACAATTTCCCCCAGTCATTTTTTTAACCTCGTCGGTAATCAATCTTCCCAATTCCTGGGTATTTGTATCCATAACGGTCACACATCCCGCACAATTCCTGTTAGGAATATTCGATGGGACCAACAAACCTCCATGGGGTACTGTCAAAATAAGAGGCATATTTCCGGCGAAATATTCTATATAGTCCTTATCGCTAAAATAGGTTTTCCCTGAAAGGAACGACTGGCCCCTAAGTGAAAAAGAAGCGAGAAAAATCAATAAAAAAAAAGCTATATTCTTCATAGTTGAAGATTATCAAGTCTAATTGAAACCGCTTGCTTATGGGCTTCGAGTCGTTCAGCTTCCGCCATAGTCATAACGATGGGCCCCAATGTAGTTAAACCGGACTGGCTAACTTGTTGAAAAGTAATCTTTTTTATGAAGGAATCAACAGAAACTCCGCTAAAAGCGCGGGCAAAACCATTGGTTGGCAAAGTATGATTAGTACCTGAAGCATAATCGCCTACCGCTTCGGGAGTGTAATCCCCAAGAAATACAGAACCAGCATTTCTGATATCATGTACAAAATCGATTGGATTCCGCAACGCCATAATCAAATGTTCCGGCGCATAATCATTAATTAAATCCATAGCTATAGAAGCATCATTTATTGCGATGGCCACACTATTATGAAGCGCCTTTACAGCTATTTCCATTCTCGGCAAGGAAGCTAATTGCTTGCCAATTTCTATATCTACCTTTTCAAAAAACAGTTTATCCGGACAAATCAAGACAACCTGACTATCTTCCCCATGTTCGGCCTGCGAGAGTAAATCGGCGGCCACGAAGGCAGGATTTGCCCCATTATCGGCAAAAACCAGCACCTCACTTGGTCCGGCGGGCATATCAATAGCGACACCAAACTTTGTAATAGACTGTTTTGCCTCTGTGACATACCTATTTCCTGGTCCGGCAATTTTATATACGGCTGGAATGGTTTCGGTACCGAAGGCCATAGCGGCGATAGCCTGAGCACCCCCCACTTTAAATATCCGGGTTATACCCGTAATATGAGCGGCAAATAAAATAGCCGGATGAATTTTTCCGTCCTTCTGCGGAGGAGAGCACAATATTATTTCACTACATCCAGCTATTTTAGCTGGAATACCCAACATAAGTACACTTGAAAACAAAGGCGCCGTTCCACCAGGAATGTATAAACCTACTTTTTCAATAGGCACACTCTTTCGCCAACATAAAACACCTGGCATGGTTTCGACAGGTTCCTGATCTACTTTTTGCTTTTCGTGAAACGCGGTAATATTAGCCGCTGCACTTAGAATAGCTTTTTTCAGACTTTCTGGTAATGATAAAACCGCTTCCTTTATTTCATCTTCAGTCACTTCAAACGAAGGGCTGGCAAATCCATCAAACCGGGAATTAAAATCTATAATAGCTTCATCCCCATTTTCTTTAACTGCAACCAGAATATCAGCAACGAGTGCAGAAATATCAGCACCGCCAGGATTTGGTCTGGCAAGAATTTTTGCCCATTCCGCCTTAGGTGGATTATCATAAAAGTGCTTTATAAAAGAAGTCATAGAATCATTTTTTGAATTGGAATAACTAAAATCCCTTGAGCACCCGCATCTTTTAATCTGTCAATAATATCCCAAAACTGATCTTCTCCAATCACCGTATGAACGGAACTCCATTGTTGGTCTGCCAGCGGCATAACGGTTGGGCTTTTCATACCTGGCAGCAGTTCAATCACCTCTTTTACTTTATCATTCGGAACATTCATCAAAAGATATTTATTATTCGCCGCAGTAAGTACAGCTTTCATTCTAAATATCAATTTATCGAGTAAAACTTTTTTTTCTTGAGAGATAGCTTTATGTGATACCAACCAGGCCTCTGATTTAAAAAGCACGTCCTTTTCCACCAAATTATTCTTGAAGAGCGTGGAACCGCTGCTCACCAAATCGCAAATAGCATCGGCGAGACCAATATTGGGGGCAATTTCTACAGAGCCAGAAATCTCATGAATTTCAGCTTTTATATTCAAGGCATCTAGATAATTTGCCAGTGAATGGGGATAGGAAGTGGCTATTTTTTTACCTTCCAGCCATTGCACGCCCGTATAGTTTACCCCTTTGGGTACGGCAATAGAAAGACGGCATTTTGAAAAACCAAGAGGCATAATTTTATCCATCTCTCTATTTTTCTCCACCAGCGTATTTTCTCCAAGAATAGCAATATCTGCAATACCGTCCTGAACGTATTGCGGAATATCTGAATTCCTTAAAAAATAAAGCTCCATAGGGAAATGAGTGGCCGTAACACGCAACCGGTCTTCTCCATTATCAATTTTGATACCACAAGATTTCAACAAATCTAAAGAACCCTCAAGAAGTCTTCCCGATTTTTGTACCGCTAACTTAAGCATATCATTCATTTGATAAAAAATTGCAAAAAAAAAGAGGTTTAACCACGAGTGGGTAAACCTCTTTCAAACCATTTATACCGGTTTCAACCCACACTACAAGGTAGTACATGATGATGATGACCAATATGAAAAGCTATGTTAATCATAAAAAAAAATTGTGGTACGGGGCGGAATTGAACCGCCGACACCAGGATTTTCAGTCCTGTGCTCTACCAACTGAGCTACCATACCTTCCTATTAAAACTCCTCTTTTGAGCGGGACAAAGATAGTATTCTTTTTTAAAGAAGTACTATTCTTTTAAAAAAAAATATAAATATTTTAAAAAGCAGATTTGTCTGAGCCGAATCCACTTATCTTTACAAAAAAAAGATGCCGTCCAGGATACTTCTCATTCCTTGTTTCATTGTATTTCTTATCGCGGGTTATCATTCATGGATAAACGACGGTCTATTTAGTATATGGATGTTACCTCCAATCATTTTGATAGCCGTTATATATGTACTTTCACCTCAGATAGACTGGTTTTACTATAAGAAATTCACGCCAGGCCTTGATAACATTCAAAAACAGATCCTTTTAACAGGTTGTCCATTTTACATTGCATTGAGTGCTGAGAAAAAATTAGTTTTTGAGCAACGGTGTTTTCTTATGCTTCTGGCTATTGATTTTCAAGGTCAATCAGAAGAGAGTTTACCCGAAGATTTCAAGCTTATGGCCATTATTCCCGCCGTCATGTTAACCTTTGACGAAGAGAAATTTCTTTTTAGCGGTTATGAAAAAATAGTAATTTACCCTACGGCTTTTCCCTCTCCGCAGTATCCTAATAACTTTCATCATTCTGAATCATTTTCAGAGGACGGTGTTTTACTGTTTTCGGCACAAGCAATATTCCAGGGATACATGAATCCAATACATCATTATCCGGTTACCGCTCACGAATGGTCTAAAATTTACATAGCGCAAAATGCGGACAGAAAATGGCCGGAAGGGGAAGAAGCGTGGTGGGAAACCTTAGCCGAAATAAGTGGCTGGGACAAAAACTGCATTTTTGAATGTATTGGAAGGCCAGATATTGAAATATTACCTGTCGTTATCGTTCATCTTCTTTATTTTCCTATACCAACGATGGAGAAATTCCCAGATATCTTTTCTTTATTACACGCAAAAGATCTATGATTTTTTAAGCCTATATTTTAAAAATAACCATGATACTTCTTATCACTTCCTTACTTTGGATTGTATTCATCTTTATACTACTTGATTCCCTCGGAGCAAATAACGCTAGAAAACAAGCTATTTCCATAGCAAAAACGTTGTATTTTAATGGTCCGTGTCTTCGGATAAGGGTAAAAGGGCATTTAGTCTCTAAAAAAGGACGAAAAACACCTTTGGAAGGCAAGATTTATATAAATCCTGACACTAAACAATATATTTTTTATGCGGACCTGACCTATCAGATGATCTATGCAGAAAAATGGTTGTTTACGGACAATACAAGAAGTATCTACCGATTTTCATCTTTTAGAAAGGTTGTTCCAGGACCATTTTCGATAGATTTTTTTCCTAATTTATTTTCTAAAAAGGCGGTTAATACACCTATGGTCTATAAAAACGAAAAGGAAGAAGGAAGCGTTATTACCTGGCGGGAGATGGAAGATGAGACCATCCCGAGATGGATAAGCCATTCTTTTTCTTCCCTGGGCATTGTAAACATGGAAATTACCCTCTATGCTGAAGAATCCTCTTTTCTATGGTGGTAAATATTTGTTTTCAACCGATATTGGGTACTATTCTTCTTCCATGATAGGCTGTCGCGTGTAAGAACTCGTGTAAGGCTGGCAGATTATCAAATCGAACGCCCCCGGCCACTAAAACAGTCACATTATTATCTTTTCCAAAGGCAACCATTTCCTTTAAGACCAATCTGTTGTCCCATGCTGAGCCAGGTCCTCCAGAGGTTAGAACGGTTGAAACCATCTTTTCTTTGGCAAGAGCCATCAATGATTTCAAAGGATACGGAGTAAAATCTATGGCTTTATGAAAAGTAAGAGGAAGGCCTGCGGCGGCATTTGAGATTTTATCCAGCGCATTAAAATCAATTTCATTATTCTTCAGAAGGCCACCGAAAACGATCCCTTTAACACCGACATCCTTGAAAAATGAAGTAGAAACTTTCATGTCGAATATATCCTCTGAAGAATAAACGAAATCACCTTTCCTGGATCTCACCATAGCCATAATGGGAATGGTGATCCGGGAAAGGGTTTCATTCAACAAATCATCGGAAGGTGTTAAACCATCCCATTCTAAGTGGGAGCAGAGTTCAATTCTATCTGCCCCATTTTGTTCAGCTAAAACAGCCTGATCGGATGTTTCAACACAAGCTTCGAGTATCAAATTTCTTTATTTTCTAGGCATAAGTTCATCACGCATTGCTGTATGCAATACAATAGAAGCAATAACCGTTGCTGCCTGTTTAAGGTCATCAGCGATTAAATGATCCCAATTATCCATATTTGAGTGATGTGTTCTGGTGGAATAGGCTATTGGTTCCTGAATAAACTGAAATCCTGGAATACCAACGCCATCAAAAGATTGATGGTCAGTACCGCCGGTGTTACTATAAGTAACGGTTGCTGCACCCAGATCTTTAAAAGGCTGAAGAAGGCTATTAAAAATAGGAGCTATTTTTTCATTTCCCTGCGTGTAAATGCCTCTTATTTTTCCTGTTCCGTTGTCCAGGTTATAATAGGCAGAAATCTTAGCTCTCTTAGCGTCTCCTTCTGGCGTTTCACCAAAATGATTTTTTACATAAGCCCTTGAACCTAAGAGGCCTTGTTCTTCCCCTGTCCAAAGAGCTAAGCGAATAGTACGTCTTGGTTTAATGCCTGTTGCTTTGGTAACTTCCTGAATAATACGCAACGCCTCCATCATCACAGCAGAACCAGCAGCATTATCTGTTGCTCCAGTTCCGTTATGCCATGAATCGATGTGTGCACCTAACATGACCACCTCGTCCACTTTATCAGAACCTGGAATTTCTGCGATCAGATTATGTTCCATTCCATCGGGATTGGTATAAGTACCCAATAAATTTAAACTAAGGGAAACAGGCATATTTCTGTTGACCATTCGTAAAATTCTGTTGTAATGTTCCACGGACAAAGTAGCTTGAGGAATGACCGGATTATCAACATCCTGGGCTCTACCCGTCGTTACACGTGCGCCAGTAGCAAAAACCACCCCTAAATCACCTTTAAATCCGCGATCGAGAACAGCAGCTGGTTTCTCATCGGAAATAAATTTCCATAATTGAGTATTAAAACTAAAGCCGCCCATTCTGCTATAATCTCTTTCTGGTCTTCCACCTGGAAGGGGAGCCTGGGCCATTTGTAACAAAGCGGCATCAGAATGTCTTTCTGCAGGGGCATTGAACCATTCTTTTAGATCTCTTATAGTATCTAACAGAATAAATTTACCTTTTAATTTTCCTTTGTAAGCTAATAAATCTGTGGAATCATTAGCATTTAAATAAATGACCTCTCCTGTTATCTCTCCTTTTGTAGAACCCGACCAGGCTTTAGGCACAGCAATAATGGGAAAATACGTTGGCGTTAGCGCATGCATAGAAAAATGACTTAGTTGCCATCCTCTGCCAAAAGGGCCCCATTCCTCTAAATGTACATTGGACATCCCCCATTTTTCAAGGGTAGATTTAGCCCATTTCGTAGCATCATCAAGTTTTGGAGAACCAGTTAAACGCGGTCCGTGCACATCGGTTAACCAAGCCGCGACCTCCATTACCTGACTATTCTCCAGGCCTTCTTTACGAATTGCTTCGACAAGTTGAGCATTTATAGGTTCACGCTGGGCGGAAAGTTTATTTCCAAAAAGAAAGAGGAAAAAACAAGCAGAAAGTATCTGCAGAGTCATTTTTTTCATAATAGTAAATTAATGCTGACAAAATTATTGCACAGGAAACAAAGGAATTCCTGCATCATTGAAAATCTCAATTTCTACTTGTTTCACCCTTGCCTGAGCGTTGATAACTCTGTCAAGCGCCTGAATTTCTTGCAGAATAGACTCTCTCACCTCAAAATTAGTAGTTTTACCCAATCTATATAGTTCCCTCGCCAAAGCCGATTGTTGACGGGAAGCATTTAAATTCTCCTCTTCCATACTTATAAGATTTGAAAGAGCACTATAATCAGATAATTTAGTTTTAATTCTGCCTTCGAGAATAGTCACCAAATCAGTTTCTCTTAACGCTGCATTCTCCATCTGGACCATAGCAATTTGCTGATCATTTTTCCTGTTCTGACCATCAAAAATAGTATATCTTAAGGTCAGACCAACAAAAGGGCCGTTTGACCGGTTTGAAAGCAAAAACCCTACTTCAGAACGTGAAAAAGCCATATTATAAGCTGCTTGAAGTGTTATGACGGGCCAAAAACTACTTTTAACCGTTTCAAGTCTTAATGCCGCTTGTTCTTTTTGCAATTTGGTGAGTAACAAATCCGGGTGATTCTGACGAGTCCGCAACAGGAGCTCCTCTAAGGAAGGCATGGTAGCATTTTGAAAACTAGTATCCAGCGTAAAGGGCGTATTAGGATCAAGATTCAACAAAATATTAAAATTCATTCTTGATCTTGAGATATCATTTTCCAATAAAACAAGACGGGCGGAATCACTATTCAACCTCGTTTGTGACTGTAATACCTCCAAACCATTTGCGGTACCAATTTTTTTCTTATTTTTAACTAAATCGAGAATATCCCGATCGAGGGTGACGGCATATCTGAGATTTTCTGTAGATCTTTCCAGTTCAACCAAACGATAGTAAGCGGCAAGAATACCTGCAGCGAAGGTTTGCATCTGAGCGGTTGTCTCGGCACGGCTCATTTTTTCCATGAGCGCCAGCCTGTCTCTCTCCACAAACATGTTAAAACCATCGAAAGCCGTCCAATTCATCTCCAGCCCCATTCTGGTTGTAAGATTTCCTGCGCCTACACCGGAACGGGTTTCACCATTAAAGAACTTTTGCTCTGTGTTGTTACTAGCATAATTCGCCAGACTATTTACACCCAAAGTGGGTAATAAGCCAGCTCGCCCAAGGGTATTATTTAACTGCGCAATTCGTTCATTATTTTTAAGAATCTGAATACCAAAATTCTTTTCCAAGCCTATTTTAACAGCCGATTCCGGAGTAAGAATCGGTGCCACCTGTGCAAAAACAGGAGTAATAAATAGGCAAAATATAGCCATTCGGAAACAGTAAATCATGCCGTTAATTCTTTTTTATGCTGACGATTAAAAAATGTATATATCGCAGGAATAACAAATAAGGTTAATACTAAAGAAAATACTAATCCCCCGATAATAGCAACACCCATGGGGATTCTGGAGGTGGCTGCTGCGCCAAAAGCCACAGCAATAGGTAAGACACCGAGCGTCGTGGCAATGCTTGTCATAAGAATAGGCCTCATCCTTTGCGTTGCCGCTAAAATAGCTGCCGAAGTAGCATCCATTCCTTCTTCCATTTTTTGATTCGCAAATTCAACAATTAGGATACCATTTTTAGTTACAATACCTACCAAAACGATGATACCAATTTGACTAAATATATTCAAGGTATGATCAAAAATATTTAGCGCCCAAAGTGCACCAACAAGGGCTAAAGGAACGGTTATCATGATAATAAGCGGATCCAGAAAACTTTCAAACTGTGCTGCCAATGCCAGATAAATAAGGGCTAAGGCTAGGAGAAAGGCAAAATAAAGACCGCTGGAACTCTCCCTGAAATCTTTTGAAACGCCTGCCAATGCTGTTTGATAAGACTCATCCAACACCTTTTTAGCAATTTCATCCATCGCCTCTATACCTTGACCGATCGTGTAACCTTCTGCCAATGCAGCAGAAACGGTGGCTGAAAGATATCTATTATAATGATAAAGTTGAGGAGGACTGGATTCTTCTTTGAGTCGTACGACATTACTAATCGGTATAAGTTCTCCTCGATTATTCCTTACATAAAGAGAGGATAAATCGGAGGGATCATCGCGATACCCGCGATCAGCTTCACCAATCACTTCATATTGCTTACCATTTTTAAGAAAATAACCATATCGCTGCCCACTGAAATAGAGCTGCAATGATTCTGCAACATCCCTGACCGACACACCAAGTTCCTGAGACCTCTCTCTATCGATATCTACCCTGATTTCAGGCTTATTGAATTTTAAATCTAAATCGTTCACTGCGAAGGCGGGATGTTTAGACACCTCCTCCATAAAAACAGGAATAATAGTTTTTAATTTTTCGAAAGATTGAGCCTGGATTACATATTGAACAGGTAAATTTCTGAAACTTCTGCCCACACTAATCGTTTGCTCCTGAGAGATAATCGATTTAGCATAATTCAAACGATTCAGGTGTGGTATTAAACTTTTTGCAATCTGATCCTGGCTTCTGCTTCTTTCCGAAGGGGGCGTCAAAGAAAGAGAAACGAAACCGCTATTCAAAGCCCCTGCACCGCTAAAACCAGGAGCAGTCACGGAAATAACCGCCGCTTTTTCTGGAAGCGTATCTACTAATTTCAACACCTCTTCCATGTATCTGTCCATAATTTCAAACGAAGTTCCCTCCGGTGCCGTGGAAAACACCCTTAATCCACTCTTATCTTCCATAGGAGATAACTCAGATGGAATAATTTGAATTAACCGGTAAATACCACCCATGCAAGCCAAAACAATGATTATTGCCAGAAATCTGACTTTCATGAATTTGGACAACAGACTATTATAGGCATTAGTTAGATTATCCAGACCCTTACCTATAAATCTAAATAAAAAGCCGTGGGAATCATTCTTTTTAAGAATGCGTGAAGCCATCATAGGTGTCAGGGAAAGAGAAACAATGGCGGAGATAATGATCGACCCTGCTACTACAATACCAAATTCCCTGAATAATCTTCCGGTAAGGCCTTGTAAAAAAACGATAGGTAAGAATACAACCACTAAGGTTACTGAAGTGGCCACAATGGCAAAAAATATTTCCTCAGAACCTTTATGCGCTGCCTCCATAGGACTTTCCCCTTCCTCCACCCGTCGATAAATATTTTCAAGCATTACTATGGCATCGTCGACCACTAAACCGGTGGCTAACACAATACCAAGCAGCGTTAATATATTAATTGAAAAGTTAAAAAGATACATAATGAAGAATGCTCCTATCAGAGAGATTGGAATGGCGACAACGGGGATGATCGTAGTACGCCAGTCCCTGAGAAAGAAAAAGATGACCAGTACCACCAGGCAGAAGGCAATGAGAATAGTTTCCTTCACTTCCGAGATAGCTCTTCTGATAGGTTTGGTGCTATCAAAAGCGTAAGCAAGAATGATATCTTCCGGTTTATCCTTTTTTATTGCCTCTACCCGACGATAGGCTTCATCGGCAATTTCTATGTAATTAGCACCCGGGAGAGGGGTTAAAGCAACCCCCACCTGCGGTTTACCATCGTTACCCCTCATTATAGTTCTTGTATTCTGAGCCTCCAAAACGACTTCAGCAACATCTTTAATCTGAACAATAATACCATTTTGTTCTCTTAACACAACATTTCCGAACTCTTCAGGCGTGTATAACCTTCCTTGCGCACGAATGGTCAGTTCCGTTCTATTTCCCTCAATTTTTCCCGCGGGAAGTTCTAAGTTTTGTCTTTGCAGGGCATTTCTTACATCTAAAGGCGTTAAAGAATAGGCTGAAAGACGGGCGGGATCCATTTTAATACGTATGGCAAACCTTTTTTCACCCCAGATTCTAATATTTGAAACACCTGGAATAGTTTGTAATCTTTCCTTTAAAACATTATTGGCATATTCACTAAGAAATAATAAATCTCTCTTAGGGCTCTGTACGGTTACCGTCATTATATTAGAGGAGCCAGCGTCCGATTTACTCACAATAGGAGGATCGGTATCCGCTGGCAGTGAACGTTGCGCCTGGGAAACTTTATCGCGCACATCATTTGCGGCAGCCTCCAGATCTAAACCCACTTCAAATTCAACGGTAATACTACTGCGACCTTGTGTGCTGATACTCGATAAAGAACGAATACCCGAAATACCATTAATACTTTCCTCGAGCGGTTCTGTAATTTGCGATTCAATAACATCAGCATTGGCGCCGGTATAACTCGTACTTACAGAAATAACGGGAGGATCAATGCTCGGATATGCACGAATACCCAGATAAGTGTAACCGATGATACCAAAAAGAACGATAACAATGGAAATTACACTGGCTAAAACCGGTCTATTAATACTTAAGGAAGAAAAAGTCATTATTTGTCCATTTTAACAAGATCAATAAAATTTCCAGGAATAACCATATCTCCTGGCTTCACAGCCAATAAACCGCTTAAAAGGATAGTATCCCCAATAGAAATTCCGCTGGTTATCGCTATTTTATTGTTTTTGCGGGACCCTGTTTCGACAAGCATTGGTACTACCAGTCCTTCTTTAATTATAAACAATTGCTGTCCCTCTAAAACGGGAATAATGGCATCGGTAGGTACTAGTATTGAATTCTGAACTGTACTGGTAACGAGAGATACTCTGGCAAAATTTCCAGGTTGCAATAATCCATCCCCGTTAGGACAAGTGGCTCTAACCGTAAGGGTTCTGGTACTTTGATTAATAACGGATGAAAGAGCATACACCGTAGCTTTGAAGGACTGTTTCAAGCCTTCGACGGTGAAAGTGATAAGCTGCCCGTTTTTTAAATCCCTTGCTTCCCTTTCAGGCACATCAAATTCTAATTTTATAGGATTAGTTTGCTGCAAAGAGACCAAACGGTCGGCATTTGATACAAAAGCACCCTCGCTAAGTTGTCTTAAACCCACTTTACCTGAAAATGGGGCAAAAATTTTCGTTTTCTCAATGCCAACTTCTGTTACCCGAATATCAGCCTTCACAAGATTAAGATTGGTAGCTAATCTATCGTATTCTTCCTGCGTGATTCCATCAATATCTAATAAAGCCTTTGCCCTTTTTACTTCGCGATCTGCGAATTGCTCATTGACTTTCAATTTTGATAACTGCGCCTCCAGGTCATCTCTATCCAACTCGGCCAATAAAGCACCTTTAAGAACCGTTCCTCCCTCTTTAAAATATATTTTTTCTAACCTGCCGGCACGTTCAGGCCTTATTTCAACCGTTTCATTAGGTAAAAGATTTCCTGTTGCTAATATACTCATCGTCAATTCCTGTCCGGTGGCAATGGTATAATCTACAACACTAGGCGGCATATCTTTTCCCTTTCCCGGACCTCCACCCATTCCAGGTTTAACCTCCTTTTCACATGCACTGGAAACTAAAAGGCACAAAAGGGATACAAAAATTAATTTTCCCTTTAACAAAATTTCTTTTTTAAATGTATTCATCGATAAATAGCAGTTAATTGAACTCAAGTATTTTTAAAGGTACAAAATTATAAAAGAATACAGCAATAAGCGTAAGAAGGACATTTTTAAATTAGATTTTTTTTAGAAAATTTCATTAGTTTTAAGGCGATTTTTATACATAAATATTCGATTTTTTGCTGTTTAACTGCTAAAACCTATCATATACATTGAAATATTGCTTTCTGTCGAATTTCACTTTTTATGCCTTTAACTTATGATGTCCAAAAAATGTAAATATGCTTTTAAGGCACTCGCTCATCTGGCTAAGAGTTACCCTGATACCCATTGCCAAACGGCTGAAATTGCCCGAGTTGAAAATATTCCAAGGAAATTTTTAGAACTTATTTTACTTGACCTAAAAAAAGGAGGATTTGTAAACAGTAAACAAGGTGCAGGAGGAGGTTACTATCTAGTTAAAGCGCCAGAAACTATTTTACTCGGTGAAATTTATCGCTTGTTTGATGGCGCTATTGCTCTTTTACCTTGCGTCTCATTAAAATTTTATGAAAAATGCAAAGATTGTCCTGATGAAGTAGCTTGCGGCCTTAATAGAGTTTTTTTACAAATTCGCGACCAAACGCTAAAACTAATGTTACAAAAAACAGTATCAGATATATTGTAAAATATCCTACTTGTTTAATAGAATTTATATCTTTGCATTTTCGTTACCTTTTAATACTGACAAATGAAAGCGCTAAGACTACCCGCCCAAAAAGATATCTCTCTTTTATTTGTCATTCTATATGTTATCACCTTTCTTTTCATATTATGTTTTCTTCTTTTTTTATGGTTGCCCCTAGGTGAAAACGCAGTAAAGTCCTTAGTGCTTCAATATGTTGACCCTAAATTTTTTATTTGGCTAGCTGCCGGTTTTTTAGCCCAACTTATAGACGGTGCACTGGGAATGGCCTACGGTATAAGTTCTACCACTTTTTTACTTACTACCGGTGTTAGTCCAGCAGTGGCCAGTGCCAGTGTTCATCTGGCTGAAATTTTTACTACTGCAGCCTCAGGTCTTTCCCATTGGCGATTTGGAAATGTGGATAAACAACTTTTTAAAAAACTAGCCTTACCCGGCATTTTGGGAGCTATTCTTGGCGCTGGCGTAGTTTCCTATTTCGATGGAAATGCCCTCAAGCCTTTTATTTCATTCTATCTAATTATAATGGGCATTGTTGTACTCATAAAGGGAATAAAAAATAAGGTTGCCGAGAAAAAAAATGTCAATGTATCTTTTCTTGGATTTATTGGTGGATTTGCTGATGCCAGCGGTGGCGGCGGTTGGGGTCCCATTGTTACCACTACCCTTTTAAGCCGTGGAAATGCTCCAAGAACTACGATTGGGACCGTTAATGCTGCGGAGTTTCTCGTTGCCTTAGCAGCCTCTGGTATTTTTACTGTTTTTATAGGCATTACAGGTTGGCCAATCATCATCGGACTCATTATTGGGGGTGTTTTAGCCGCACCTCTGGGCGCATGGATGGCAAAAATAGTTAGTCAAAGATTTTTACTCATTGTCGTAGGTTGCGTTATCATCATCTTATCTGCTAAGAACATCTTTGGATTTTAATTAAAATAAAGAGGCTTACCTGTCTTATATTTGTTTAAAAATTGGGAATGATTCGTTTCTTACCGTGGTATATTCTATCTGCATTAGTTTATATGCTTACTTCTTGTGCAACCCCCACTACGCCTACAGGTGGACCGAGAGATGAAGCCCCCCCCGTCATTGATACTGCCTTAAGCACGCCTAACTTTCAAACTAAGTTTTTAAAACAAGATATCTCTCTGACATTCAATGAATGGGTTCAGTTGGAAGATGTTTTTAATCAAGTGATTATATCTCCCCCATTACAATACAAACCTGAAATTTATGTCAAAAAAAAGAGCGTTGTTATTGGTTGGGATGACAGGGAAATACTCAGAGAAAATGTGACCTATACGTTTAATTTTGGTGAGTCCGTAAAAGATCTGACTGAAAAAAATCCGGCTGAAAAATTACGTTTTGTTTTTTCTACCGGAGATTTTATAGATTCTCTGTCCCTTTCAGGAAAAGTGGTCGATGCCCTAGATGGCAAACCACTGGAGAAAATAAGGGTTATGCTCTATAATTCGACCCAAGACTCAGTAGTTAGGACGCAAAAACCATTGTATTTGAGCTTAACGGACAAGGAAGGGCGTTTTACTATGGAAAATGTTCGAAGTGATACCTTCTCTCTTTTTGCTCTGGAGGATGTAAATTTTAATTACAAATTCGATTTAGGTAATGAGCGCATTGGATTTCCTGATTCTATTCTTATTTTAAATTTTTCCCGCACTGATTCCTTAACGCTTCAGGTTTTCCAGGAAAAACCCAATTTGCGTCTTAATTCCTCTGATATAAAGAGTTATGGCTTAGCTAAAATACTGTTTAACCAATCACCTGATGAGGTTCTTATTTTTACGGATTCCCTTGCGCCTAAACTTTACAGAGAAAGCGTGAAAGACACATTGAAGCTTTGGTTTAATCCAACTGGAGCAAAAACACCCTGGCAAATAGAGGTACAAAGTGGTTTGAATTCTATTGACACCTTAAAATTCAATACTTCTGTTGCAATGCCTGCTTTTGATAAGTTAAGAGTAGAGAATGCTCCTGAAAGTGGCGTTATTCAACAAAATATAAAGCCAGGGGCTCCCCTTGAATTATCACTGTTAAGACCCTTATCATCCTTTGATGCATCAAAAATTATTCAGATACAAGATAGCATACCCGTTTCTGACACGCTATATTTTGTTCAGGACAGCATTTATCCGAGAAAATTTTTATTACATGGTCGATGGCAAGAGGGAAACACTTATAAACTGAATATTCCGCCGGGAGCTATCCAGGATATTTACGGTAAAACAACCGATAGTTTAAGGGTTAATCTAACGGTTGGAAAAACGGAAGATTATGGCAATTTAGTGGTTAAAATAGCCGCTATTGATTCAAATATGCATTATGTAGTTCAGATCACGGACGAATCGCAGCGTATTTTATATGAAAAACAGATTCATGGAAATGCGCCGGAAGGCATTTCTCTCAACTTATTGTCTCCCGGAAAATACACCTTAAAGGTTATAAAAGATGGTAATAATAATGGAGTATGGGATACAGGAAGTTTGCAGTTTCACAGACAACCTGAAAAAATAGTATTAATACCCGTTGAGGAAGTAAAAGCGAATTGGGATGTTGAAACATCTGTTAATCTCATTCAAATTTTCAAAGAATGACGAGGCATTCTTTCAATTTCATTTCCGATCAACGTTTCAACATCCTTAATATAACCTTTTAAAGGTCAAACGTAATACCTTGTGCCAGAGGGAGGGTTTTCCCATAATTTATGGTATTGGTTTGACGGCGCATATAAGCTTTCCAGGCATCGGAACCACTTTCTCTGCCACCGCCAGTTTCCTTTTCTCCACCAAAAGCGCCACCTATTTCAGCACCACTGGTTCCAATATTGACATTGGCAATACCACAATCTGAGCCATTTGTTGATAAAAACAACTCTGCTTCTCTTAAATCATTCGTCATAATAGCACTGGAAAGACCTTGAGGAACATTGTTCTGAATAGCTATAGCCTCCTCCAAAGTACGATAAGACAAAAGGTATAAAATAGGCGCGAAAGTTTCGTGTTTAACTATTTCCATGTCAGGCTTTGCTACGGCGATACAAGGTTTTACATAACAACCACTTGAATAAGCATCACCCGTCAGCACACCCCCTTCAACCAGGAGCGTACCCCCTTGCAAGGAAATCTGACGAATAGCCTCTAAATAATTTTCGACGGCCTCTTTATCGATGAGAGGACCTACGTGAATATTGGCATCCAAAGGATTACCTATTCTCAGTTGAGCATAAGCGCGGCTCAATTTATCTTTAACAGCATCAAAAATTGATTCATGAACAATCAATCTTCTGGTTGAGGTACATCTTTGGCCAGCGGTTCCGACAGCTCCGAACAGCGCACCAGTAAGAACAAGATCCAGATCGGCACTTGGAGTAACAATAATAGCGTTATTCCCCCCTAGTTCCAGAATTGATTTCCCTAAACGAGCGGCTAGTTTTGTAGCAACGATTTTACCCATTCTGGTACTGCCAGTAGCGGATATCAGGGGTATTCTCGTGTCAGAAGTGAGCCATTCTCCGACTTCATAATTGCCTGTCACCAAGTTACAAACCCCTTCGGGCACCGCATTTTCACGAAGTACATTTTCTAAAAGCAAATGGCAGGCAACGGCACAAAGTGGTGTTTTTTCTGAGGGTTTCCACACTACCACATCCCCACAAACGAGAGCAATCATAGCATTCCACGACCACACGGCGACGGGGAAATTAAAAGCGGAAATAACGCCAACGATACCCAGCGGATGCCATTGTTCATACATTCTGTGCCCAGGCCTCTCCGAATGCATGGTTAAACCATACAATTGACGGGAAAGACCAACAGCAAAATCGCATATATCGATCATTTCCTGAACTTCACCATAGCCCTCTTGCAAACTTTTCCCCATTTCAGCGGAAACAAGTTTCCCAAGTGCTTCTTTATGTTTCCTAAGGACATCGCCATATTGGCGAACCACCTCCCCTCTTTTAGGAGCGGGAATAGCGCGCCATATTACAAAAGCGGCAGACGCCTTTTCCATGATATTTTCGAACTCAAGGTCTGTAGTTATGGAAACACGACCTAATAGCGAACCATCCACAGGAGAAAAAGAATCAATATACTGATTCGAATCACTTGAAAAAGATAATCCCGTTGAAGTACCCGCATTTTGTTCTTTCAAACCGAGCTCCTTAAAAAATGTAGTTTCCATGATATTTTAAATAAATTGACTTTATAATGCGGACAGGCACTTTTTTACCATATCGGAAATAGCTCGTCCATCGGCCTTCCCTGCCAACTCTTTAGAAGCCAGGCCAATTACTTTTCCCATATCTTTTACAGAAGTTGCCCCTGATGAAAGGATCAAAGCTTGAATAAACTTTTCAAGATCTTCTTCGGAAAGAGCCTCCGGCAAATATTTTTCAATAACGGCCACTTCCTCTTTTTCCACTTCGGCTAAATCAACTCTATTTTCTTTTTCAAAAATAGCGATAGATTCTCTGCGTTGCTTAACTAACTTTTGCAACAACTGAATCTCCCTTTCAGGCGTTATTTCCTTTCCAGATCCATCTGTTTTCAATAAAAGCAGGGCGCTTTTAACGGCCCTTAAGCCGCGCATGGACGCTTTGTCCTGCGCTTTCATAGCTACCTTAAGGTCTTCCATTATTTTTTCTTCCAGACTCATACTATTTTACTTTAAAACTTACGAAATAATTCCACAAAGATAAGGGTATTTACTTTGCGGAATCTATTCTATATTGTTCAATTTGCTTTGTCAGTGAAATATAATCCTCCAGACTTAAATCTTCCGGACGTTGATTAAAAAAAGGATCCGTCATCAAATCGGCCTGGGGAAAAAGGGATTTTAGTGAATTTCTAAGCATTTTCCTTCGTTGATTGAAGGCCTGTTTTACAACAGATTTGAAAAGGCTTTCACTACATTCAAGCGACAACTGGGGTTTTCTTTCCAATCGAATGACGGCGGACTGCACTTTTGGAGGCGGTTTAAAAGAAGATCTATCCACATCGAAAAGTAATTCACCCGTGTAATAAGCCTGCGTGAGCACACTAATGATTCCATAATCCTTTGAGCCTGGGGGGGATACAATTCTTACCGCCATTTCCTTTTGGAACATACCAACCAATTCAGGAATCTGGGCTCTGTACTGAATGAGACGGAAAACAATTTGCGATGAAATATTATAGGGAAAATTTCCAATCATTAGAAATGATTTACCCTCAAAAATATGGGATAGATTCAGGCTTAAAAAATCTCCCTCTATGATATCGTCTGCCCAATCCGGATGATTTTTCCTCAGGAAGGTGATCATATCCACATCTGCTTCAACCATTTTAAAATCAGCAGGAATATTTTTTAAATATTTGGTTAACATACCTTTTCCTGGACCAATTTCGAGTATCCGAGGAACGGATTCGGTCTGTTTTAAAGCTCCCGCAATGGCCGAAGCAATGTCCTCCCTATGTAGGAAATGTTGACCAAACGATTTTTTTGCTTTCAATCTTTTAGTTTTTAGGGAACAAAGATAAGCGCACTTTGATGCCTTTTGTCCATTCTGTTTTTAAAAAATAAAATACAATCCCTTTTGATTCAGGATATTTAAAAAATAATGTTTGAAAATTGAAAAATAATTCCCTTTTTGAACAATATTAATTTGCGCCTTACCTTGAAATCATGTACATTTACATTTTAAGAAAATAAAAATGTGATGCGTTTATTGTTCATCCTTATCGTACTTTTGACTCTGCCGAGTATGTCTCTCACGGCTCAGTCAGGCTTGCGTACTTCCTGGGGGAACGATAATTTACGAAAAGAATCCCGCATTAATATTGATGTTTTCCCGAATCCAGCTACCCATTTTATAAGTCTAAGTGATGTTACAGGAGTTACAAAAATTGTACTTTACAATATGGTGGGGGTAAGGGTAAGAGAGTTTACAGAAATAACCTCGGACGCCAGGCATTCCCTCGAAAATTTACCAAGAGGTATGTATCTGGTGCAGATTATAGGTACAAATAATGTCAATCTTGCCGTTAAAAGGCTATATAAGCAATAACATTTTTTCTCTTTTTTATAATATTGCTTGTCAGATTCAAAAAAACTTTTACTTTTGCGCATAAAGTTTTTGCTTTGAGCCTGGAGAAAATTACAAATATTTTATTTTACTTTTTATTACTTGTCTGTTTCTCGTCCTGCGAAAAAGATACTGTAAATAAACACACTAAATCTTTGAATGACAAAGAGTTTTCTTTCCTATTCAAAGAGAAGGAGTTACCAATGGAAAACGAGGTTGCCTTTGAGGGTAATCTACCTTGTGACCATTGCAAAATGGTTTCAACGTATTTATATTTTGACCTTCAACAATTCATTTATAAAAGAAGACAGAAATTTTATACAGACGACCAGGCATTCACAACTAAGATTGATAGCGGAGCCCTTAGTTTTATACAAGGCAATGATATAGATCCTCATGCTCTTATCTATGGCCTTGAAGCAGATACGTCACAAATTCAATATTTTCTAATTATAAACGATACTGACCTGGAGCTACTCAACGATGAGTTGCTTCCCTTAGGTATTACCCCCGCTCCGATTCTTCACAAACAAGCCATTCGACAAATAAGCAATAAGCAATGAAAAATAAAAATGTTGTCATTACTGGCGCCAATGCTGGATTAGGATATGAAACAGCCCGCGCATTGGCTAAAATGGATGCTAATGTAATGATGCTTTGTCGTTCTAAAGAGAAGGGAGAAGCGGCTGCAGCTAAAATTAAGGAGGAATACCCCTCTGCAAATCTTCAGGTTATACCTATTTTACTTGAATCTCAGCAAAATATACGACAGGTTGCTGGCCAGATAAGACAGATTTTTCCCGTCGTCGATGTTTTAGTGAACAATGCAGGCACCTGGATTTCTGAACTAACCTTTACCGAAGATAAGGTTGAATCTATGTTTGCCATAAACCATCTGGCCTATTTTCTGCTCACTCATGCGCTCTATCCAAATTTAATATTAGCAGAAAATCCACGGGTGGTCAGTGTTGCTTCCGATTCTCATTTTAAAGGGAAAATACATTTCGACGATATTCATTTAACCAAAAATTACCACGGCCTTAAAGCTTATGCTCAATCTAAAATGGCTAATATCCATTTTATGTATGAATTAAACAGGCGAAAACCAGTAAATCATTTATCTACTTATGCCGTTCAACCTGGATTAGTAAAAACTGATATTGGCGTCAAAAAAACAAATTGGCTGCATGCTTTAGCCTGGAAATTGAGAAGAAGCGGAGGGGTTAATCCTGACATAGGTGCTCAAACACAAATATTTTTAGCCTCTGAACCATCCGTTCATAATCAAAGCGGTTTGTATTGGGACAAATGCAAACCAAAACCATCCTCTGCAGATACTTATAAACTAGACGATGCAGAAAAATTGTGGCAAATGTGTTGCGATTTTTGTAAAATCGAGGACTTTTTCAAGCCTGATTTTTAAATCGTTCGTCCTCTAAACTTTCTTTAGGTAAGAAACTAATCCCTATTTTTTTTAACAGCACCATTTTCAACGAAATAGGAAGCAACTTATTCATAAAAAGAATCAGCTTATTTATTTTTCCCGGAACAATCACTTTCTTTCCGGCCAATAACCCATTTACTGCAATAGGAGCAACCTCTTCGGGCATCATTACTACCAATCTGGCTCTTGCCCCATTGTTTTTTATCCGCCGCATACCATCTTCATTCGTCACCACAGGACCGGGACATAAAATAGAAACAGAGACCCCAGTTCCTATCAATTCCGTGCCCAACGCTAAAGAAAAAGCAAGAACAAAATGTTTAGATGCAGTATAAATCGCTTTCACGGGCATGGGTAAAAAGCTTTCCATGCTGCCCAGATTTAAAATATAAGACGCCTTATTTTTCTTTAATACTGGCAGTAAATGGTAACAAAGTTCAACCATCACCCGATTATTAAGCCCCATCATGATATGGTATGTTTCTAAGGAGATATTTTCAAAAAAATCACCTCTACCAAAACCTGCATTATTGACCAGAATTTTTAGGCAAATACCTTCAGATTCAATGTATTCTTTAATGGTTAGAGCAGCCGTTTCATTCGTTAAATCTATGGGGAATTTAATAACTGGAACCTTAAAAGTAGATTCCAGTTCCGCAGCCGTTTCATCTAAAAACGAATTATCAAGTGCGGCGAGAAAAATACCATAACCCCTGCCAGCCAATTCTCTGGCGATGGCACGGCCAATACCCTGACTTCCACCTGTAACTAATGCATATTCCATATTTAACCGATATTAATTTGACTTTTGTTTTAACCAGGCCATAACCATTTTCCTTTCTATAAATAGCAAAAAGATAATATAACAAGAAAAAATGATAC